>JBEHXM010000012.1:0-50331 GCA_048498695.1 Bacteroidota bacterium | reverse complement strand
CCGTTCTTATTGGTGGCACTAAAGTTTTAAAATCTCACCTGCGCATGTAGTTACCACCAAATCGGTTATGCATATGGCCGGCGGAACAGCTTTATATTTTTCAAGCGCATTGCAAAACCTGGACGTAAACTACCTTTTGGTAACAGCGCTTGCTGAAAATGACCTGAATTATGTAAATGATCTTCGTGAAAAAGGTATCGAAGTAAGAGTGCAGCCCAGCGCCCATACGGTATATTTTGAGAATATTTATGGCGAGAACCAGGATAACCGCACACAAAACGTATTAGCCAAGGCAGACCCGTTTACAATGGCTGAACTGGAAACTGTAAATGCCAAGATCTTTCACCTGGGGCCATTGCTGGCTGATGATATATCCACCGGACTGATCAAAACCCTTGCAGGTAAAGGCCGGGTATCGTTAGATACACAAGGTTATTTGCGAAAGGTAGAGAATAAAAAAGTGTACCCTGTTGACTGGCCGGATAAAAAAAATGCCTTGCAATATGTTGACATCTTAAAAGCAGATGAGGCAGAAATGGAAGTACTGACCGGCTATAAAGTGGTAAGCAAAGGTGTCCGGCTTTTAGCTGATTGGGGCGTAAAGGAAGTGGTGATCACCAACGGCAGCATGGGTTCAGTTATTTACAACGATGGCGTTTTTTACAATATCCCTGCTTATAAACCCCAAATAGTGGTTGACGCAACAGGCTGCGGTGATACCTACATGGCCGGATACCTGTATCAGCGGGTAAAAGGCAAGGGTATACAAGAGTCCGGAGAGTTCGCCGCGGCCATAGCCAGTTTGAAAATGGAATCGCCCGGACCGTTTACCGGGACGGAAGAAGAGATACAAAAAGCGTTAACAAAACCCTTTTGATTAAACTGACGTTTAAGGTAAAGCTGCTTAAATCAGCAATATTGTTATATCTTTTTCTTACTTTTAAAACACGGATATTCCCCTGATGAAAAAACTCCTTACCATAGTCCTGACCCTGGTTTGCTCCCATGCCTTCGCGCAGGACTCACTCAAAAGCTTTAATAATGCGCGCATCAATACCACGTCTTCAGGAATGGAAGTATTGGGTGGCTGGGGTGCTTTAAATTTGGCTACGGGGGCAATCGCCTGGCCTAATTCTTCATCACCGGAAGCCAGGTATTTTTTTAAAATGAATACCATCTGGGGAGCGGTTGACTTCGGGGCAGGTTTACTGACTTATGCCGGTCTGCAAAAACAACGTAAAAAACATCTGAGTGCTGCTGAAACCTTAAAAGAGCAGCAAAGAATTGAAAAGATTTTCCGCATTAACAGCTATCTCGACGTCGCTTACATCGGTGCAGGGCTTTACCTGAGAATTGCAGGCAATTCCCGCAACTCCCCTATTATGAAGGGTTATGGTGAATCGGTAATTCTGCAGGGAGGTTTCCTGTTATTATTTGACCAATTGATGTATAAGGCCGAAAAAGGTAATGGCACCAAGTTAAGGACTTTCCTCGAAAAACATCCTATCTCTTTCGATGGCCACCGTATTGGCATGGCATTTAATATGTAAGTCTATTAAGTAACATTTGTGTGATAATTTTATGCTTGCCAATATTAAGCTATATTTGGGTATGCATCCATTCTCACCAAAAAACCTAAGATGCCTGCTTCTTGTTACTACGATCAGTTGCCAGGCCATATTATGCAAAGCCCAATCTGCCGCTGCCGGCTCAACAGAGATCACCAAATGGCAATATGGTAAAAATGCCGCAGTGTCTATCACCTATGATGACGCTAACAGGAACCAGTTTTTGAAAGCTTTGCCGGTGATGGAAAAGATCAAAATGCCGGCTACTTTTTTTGTAATCACGGGGCCGATCACCGGTTCAAAATATCATGGTAAATTTATTGGCCGCCCGGTGCAGGATATTATTAAGGAGTCGGCAACGGTGCCTACCAGTGATCAGAATTTTTTAGAGCGCTGTTCGGCTGCGGGATACTTAGGTTATAAAGGTACTATTTCATTTCATACCAAAGCAGGCGGGGCTTACGACTCCGGTCATAAAGACAGGGCATTTAAGCTGATGGATTCGTTATATGCCAAAGTACGCCACGGGGATTTTCCAAAAGGTTACGAACCCTGCCCTGAATATTTACAGGCTGAAGGCTCAACCTGGGATGAGTTTAAAAGATATACCACCGAAGGCTATGAAATTGCAAGTCACTCCATTACCCATGCAACTATGCCCGGTTTGGATGAGGCTAACATTAAATACGAGTTGCAAAAAAGCAAGGAAGATATACTAACCCACCTTGGTCCCAAATACACATTCTCGTGTGAAGTGCCTTATGGCTATGAAAATGAAAGGGTGATGCAAATTGCCTACCCTATTTACCCGGCATTCCGCAACAGGATGCCAGAACCATGGCTGAAGGAAATTGATCGTGCAAAAAAGGAAACGCCGGGCAATACCGATAAAGATTATATCCAATGGCAGCGCGGCGCCACTACCAAAACACCCATGCCTTTAATGAAATCGTGGGTAGATACCGTTGCCAATAAAAATAACGCCTGGCTGGTGCTGGTATTCCACGGAATTGACGGTATGGGTTACGAAGCCCTGCCAAGCACCATGCTGGATGATTATTTCCATTACATCCGCAGTAAAGAAGACAAGCTTTGGGTAGCTACTTTTGGCGATGCAACCCGCTACATGCGTGAGCGACAAGCTGCAAAAGTCAGTTCAGCTCAAAAGAATGGTAAAATCACCGTAACGCTTACACACACCTTAGATAAAAGCATGTATTACCTGCCTTTAACGCTTAAAACCTATGTGCCGGCGGCATGGAAAAAAGTAAAACAAGTACAGGGAAAACATGTGCACCAGATATCTGTTAAAACAGATAATAAAGGCAGTTATGTACTTTATCAGGTTACTCCCAATGCTGAGACAATAACGTTGACTAAGGTTTAACAATCATCACACTTTATTTACAACTAATATATATCAGCCATATATATGTGGCCGATATATATTTTACTATTATTAATAAATCATTTCGTAATCAAATTATTACAGACCTAAGCGGCATCATCTCAAACAATTTTATCAATTTTAACTTTAAGTGAGGTAAATAACACAGCACTAATAAGTTATAAACCCCGATAAAATAAATAAGTTATGCGATGTAAAAGGATATATATATTATTAATATTATCTCTTTTTTGCTGTTTAAAGCTACAAGCGCAGGATAGTACACTGGTAGGCAAAACCATCCGGTGGGACCTGGAACAGTGCATAGCCTATGCGAAGAAAAACAACATTCAGATCAATTCGCTCCGGCTGTCACAATTAACCAGTCAGCAGGAATATCTATTAGCCAAAGCTGCACGCCTGCCCAGCCTCTCCGCCTCAGCGACTCAGAATTTTGAACATTCAAAAAGTAATTCAGGCAGGGTCGACGCTAATGGGAATATCATTGGCGGCGGCGGTTCGGGGTTTACCGCTTTTGGGTCGTACGGTGTAAATTCGTCCGTTACTTTGTATAACGGTAATTACATCAACAACACCATCCTGCAAAAAAACCTGGCGGTGCAATCGGCCAACCTGAGCATTTTGCAGCAGGAAAATGATATTACCCTGCAGATCACCCAGGCCTATCTTACCATTTTACTGGATAAAGAAAATATCATTTTTGATACCGACCAGTTCAATACCTCAAAAGCGCAGGTAGACCTGGAACAGAAAAGATACAACGTAGGAAGCGTGGCGCGCAGCGCACTGATACAATTGCAAGCCCAGCAAGCTACAGACCAATACACGTTGGTAAATGCAAGGAATGCGGAAAGAGGCGACAAACTGACTTTAAAAGAGCTCCTGGTTTTACCCAGCGACCTGGATTTTGACATTATGCGGCCAGATACCATCGTACATAGCGATAGCGTTACTGCGTTCCATGAAACAGAGCAGATTGCGTTAAATACACGCCCGGAAGTAAAAAATGGCGAGTTAGGTGTAAAAATTGCACAATATGATGTAGAAAAAGCCAGGGCTGGTTACAAACCTACTTTAACTGCGGGGGCATCGCTTAATTCAAATTATGTATCTGGCGATGGAAGCTTTCCAACCCAGTTAAACAATAACTTTACCCAACAAGTTGGTCTTACCTTGTCAGTACCATTATTTACCAAACGGGTAGTTAAAACACAAGTGGAAGAGGCTAAAATACAGGTAGACCAGGCGCAATTAGATCTCAGGAATACAAAAATTACTTTGTCGCAAACCGTGGAGAGGGCCTTTATTAATGTCCAGAATGCAAAGGGGCAGTATGATGCAGCGCTTGAGCAATATAAATACAATAAGGAAAGCTACCGCATTGCCAGTGAGCAGTTAAAAGTGGGTGTAGTTAACCCGGTGGACCTTTTGTTACAGAAAACCTTGTTTGTGCAGGCTCAGCAAGCTTTTATACAAGCGAAATACAACGAACTACTAACCTTAAAGATATATGATTTTTACAGGGGCATACCTATTAAATTATAAGCTATCATGAATCCTAAATTAAAACGCATATTAATTATAGTTATAATACTGATAGCCATAGTGCTGGTTTGGCTCATATTTTTTCACAAAAAAGAAGCCCCTGTCACTGTGCAGGCCGAAAAGCCTACTAAAGGTTATATTGCCCAAAGCGTAACCGCGACAGGTAAAATAGAGCCTGTGGATACCGTTTCGGTAGGTACGCAGATATCAGGAATATTAAAAACTTTATATGCCGATTTCAACTCCAAAGTAAAAAAAGGGGAGTTATTGGCGCAACTGGATAAATCATTATTACAGGCTACGCTCGACCAGTATAAAGGCAATTTACTGAACGCGCAAAGCCAGCTGGCTTATGCAAAAAATAATTTTGACCGGCAAAGCCTGCTTTTTAAAACAGATGCCATCAGCAAAGCCGATTATGATGTAGCATTAAATACTTACAATGCTGCTAAAGCAGGAGTAGCCAGCGTGCAGGCACAAATACGGTCGGCCGAGAAGAATTTATCTTATGCTGATATTTACTCACCGATCGACGGGGTGGTATTAAACCGTAATATCAGTGTCGGGCAAACGGTAGCGGCTAGTTTTAGTACGCCTACCCTGTTTGTGATAGCTAAGGATATCACCAAAATGCAGGTACAGGCCAACGTGGATGAAGCGGATATTGGTGGTGTAAGGGATAGCGACCGTGCATCTTTTACAGTAGATGCATTTATAAATGACCAGTTCGGCGGCACAGTTCAGGATATACGTCTGCACCCTACGGTATCGGCCAATGTGGTAACTTATACAACGATCATTAACGCACCGAACAATGATATGAAGCTGAAACCGGGAATGACTGCCAACATTATTATTTACACCAAAGAAGTAAATAATGCCATGTTGATACCCGCCAAAGCCCTGGCGTTCGCGCCTGACTCGTCCCTGATGAAGGACTACGAAATTGTGGGCAGGGTGAGCCACAAACGCTTGCGCAGCAACTCCTCAGGCGGTAGCCCGAACGCCAACCAGGTATCGCATACAGCAAAAAGCCGTACTGATACCGCCGGAGTAACTAAACAAAGGGCCTCTGTATGGGTATTGCAGGGTAAGAAACTTGTGCAAAAACGTATTGAAATAGGTTTGAATGACAATACCCATGTAGAAGTATTAAAAGGGCTGGATTCAACTGATATGGTAGCTACTGCCATAACCGGCGGGCCTAATGGTACCGTTGCGGCGACAACGCCGGGGGGCAGTCCATTCCTGCCGCAACGGCGAAGAGGCGGTGGTGGTGGCGGAGGAGGCCGCGGCCGATGAGCAAGAAAATATTAGAAATAAAAGAACTGAAGCGCGAGTTCGTCATGGGTAGCGAAACCGTCCATGCGCTGCGGGGAATTTCCTTCGATGTAAATGCGGGAGAGTTTGTGACCATTATGGGTAGCAGCGGCTCGGGGAAAACAACTCTGCTTAATATTTTAGGGTGCCTGGATAAACCCTCTATTGGTAATTATTTCCTGGATGGTGTGGATGTGAAAGCTTTATCACGTGATGAATTGGCACAGCTGCGCAACCATAAAATAGGGTTTGTTTTCCAGGCCTATAATTTGCTGCCACGAACAACTGCATTGGAAAATGTAGAACTTCCATTACTATATAACAAGGATGTAAGCGCTGCTGAAAGACGCGAACGGGCTGTGCATGCGTTGGAACAAGTTAAACTGGCTGAAAGACTGGATCATACGCCAAGCCAACTGTCCGGCGGACAGCAGCAGCGCGTGGCCATTGCCAGGGCATTGGTAAACGAACCGGTAATGATACTGGCAGATGAGGCTACAGGTAACCTGGACAGCCGCACTTCATACGAGATCATGGCGCTAATGCAGGAGCTTAATGAGCAGCAGGGAAAAACCATCGTATTTGTAACGCACGAGCCGGATATTGCTTCATTCAGCAGCCGTACTATACAGTTGCGGGATGGTCATATACAAAAAGATACAAAAAATGAGAATAAGCGCTCGGCACGAGAGGTGCTTGAAAGTTTGCCGGTGACGGATGATTATTAATTGAGAAATTCTAAATTTTCATTCTGAGCGATAGCGAAGAATCTTCTAAGAGCGAAAAGCATACCCCCGTGTCATAGTCGCAGAAGATTCTTGATTACATTCAGAATGACAAAAAGCAGATAAGGATACTAATGAGTTTAATTAACCTGATACGGATAGCTCTTAAAGCGCTGCAGCGAAATAAGCTGAGGGCATTTTTAACTATGCTTGGTATTATTATCGGTGTAGGTTCGGTGATTGCCATGGTTGCCATCGGGCAGGGATCAAAACAAAGCATCCATGATGCCTTGTCAAATATGGGAACCAATATGATCACCGTGCAGCCGGCCAGTAATTTAAATGGTGGTGTCCGCATAGCAGGAACCAGCTTCCAGACGCTAACCATTAAGGATATAACCGCGCTTAAAGCCAGTGCTCAGTATATTACAGAAATATCACCTGCGGTAACTTCGCGGGGACAGGCTATTAATGGGGCACTTAACTGGCCTACCGCTATGTCGGGTGTGGCGCCTGAGTATCTTGATATTCGTAAACTTACTCTGAAGGACGGTATCGCCTTTACCCAAAATGATGTAAAAGTATCAGCCAAAGTATGTTTGATTGGTCAGACAGTTATAGACAACCTGTTCCCAAATGGCGAAAACCCAATTGGTAAAGTGATCCGGTTTGGCAATATCCCTTTCCAGATCATTGGTGTATTGGCGCCAAAAGGCTTTAATGCTTTTGGGCAGGACCAGGATGATATCCTGATCGCTCCATACACCACTGTGCAAAAAAGAATATTGGCCACTATTTATTATTCCAATATCTATGCTTCAGCAGAAAACGAAGCGCTTACCGATAACGCGGTTACCGAAATGACCAATATCCTGAGAGATTCACACCGTCTGCGCTCTAATGAGGATAATGATTTTACCGTACGTACACAGCAGGAGTTGATCGCAACCCTAAGTTCAACAAGCGGCTTGCTCACTGTTCTTTTAACCGTCGTTGCCGGTATCTCTTTGGTCATAGGTGGTATCGGCATCATGAATATTATGTATGTTTCAGTAACGGAAAGAACCAAAGAGATCGGCCTGCGCATGTCTATCGGCGCGCGGGGTAAAGATATCCTGATGCAGTTTTTAATGGAGGCAGTACTGATCAGCATCACCGGCGGTGTAATAGGTGTGCTGTTGGGTTTCCTTTCAACCCAGATAGTTACACTAACACTCAAGTGGCCTACCATCATATCCGAGTCATCGGTGC
The DNA here is from genome assembly GCA_048498695.1 of Bacteroidota bacterium. Taxonomy (GTDB): domain Bacteria; phylum Bacteroidota; class Bacteroidia; order Sphingobacteriales; family Sphingobacteriaceae; genus Mucilaginibacter. Next base: position 42,514 of record JBEHXM010000012.1, on the reverse strand, counting down.
TTCTATCATTTGTGGTTTGCGCGGTAACTGGTATTTTCTTTGGTTATTACCCTGCCCAAAAGGCTTCAAGGCTTGATCCTATTGAGGCATTGCGATACGAGTAAAACCTATTTAACTTAATCAACCCAATCCAACTTATTCAACTTAACCAACCCACCAACTACTCACATAATTTTATATTTTTGCAGTGATTGGATAAATACAATATCTCCGGTCACATTTCCGCTCAATGGATATATCAGTTGTAGTACCCTTATATAACGAAGTAGAGTCGTTACCCGAATTAACCTCATGGATAAGCCGGGTAATGCTGGAAAACCGTTTTACTTACGAGATCATACTGGTTGATGACGGCAGTAAGGATGGCTCATGGGATATGATCGTTAAGCTGCAGGAAAACAATCTTTTTATCAGGGGTATCAAATTCAGGCGCAATTATGGTAAATCAGCCGCGTTGAATGTAGGATTTGAAGCAACCAAAGGCGATGTAGTGATCACCATGGACGCCGACCTTCAAGACAGTCCGGATGAGATCCCCCAGCTTTACCGCCGTATCACAGAAGATAATTACGACCTCGTTTCCGGTTGGAAAGCCAAACGCTATGACCCGATAACTAAAACGATTCCCACTAAATTCTTTAATGCAGCAACCCGCCGCATGTCGGGCATACACAATCTGCACGATTTCAATTGTGGCCTTAAGGCTTACCGCAGCACTGTAGTAAAAAACATTGAGGTTTATGGCGAGATGCACCGCTATATCCCGGTAATTGCCAAATGGGCGGGCTTCTCAAAGATAGGCGAACAGATAGTAGAACACCGCGCACGTAAATACGGAAAAACCAAGTTCGGTATGAGCCGCTTTGTCAATGGTTTTTTAGATCTGTTATCCATATTCTTTGTAGGCAAATTCGGCAAGCGCCCGATGCATTTTTTTGGCAGTATGGGTGTGTTGAGTTTCCTTGCAGGTCTGATCATAGCGATATGGATGATCGCCGACAAACTATATGATATTGCACACGGCATAAAGATAACACGTGATATCACTGCGCAACCGTTGTTTTATATAGCCCTGGTAGCCATCATATTAGGCTCACAGCTATTTTTAACCGGTTTTGTTGCCGAACTGGTGGCCCGCAGCTCACATGACCGCAATAATTACCAGGTAGAAGAAATTATTTGATGTGCAGATGTTTACGATGTGCAGATGTGTGAATATGCAGATGTGCAGATGATCGGCCTAATTCCATACAAAAAATCTAAATTACATATACAAGTAATTTGCACATTTGCATATCTGCACATTTTCACATTAATTCGCACATCCGCACATTTGCACATCTAAAAAGAATGTTTTTCTCCATCATCATCCCTTTATATAACCGACCACAGGAAATTAAGGAACTGCTTGAAACGCTTACGGAGCAAACCTACAAGCAGTTTGAAGTGCTGGTGATAGAGGATGGTTCGGTGAATGATGCCGCAGAGATCGTGAAAGGCTTTGCTGATAAACTGGATGTCAGATATTTTGTAAAGGCAAACGAAGGCCAGGGCTTTACCCGCAACTTCGGTTTTGAACGGGCAAAAGGTGATTACTTTGTAATTTTCGATTCTGACTGCCTGATACCCGCCGATTATCTACAGATCGTAAACGATCATTTAAGTGCCAATTGGCTTGATGCCTATGGCGGTCCCGATGCTGCCCATCCGTCTTTCACACCGGTTCAGAAAGCCATCAGCTACTCCATGACCTCCCCTTTTACTACCGGTGGAATAAGAGGCAATAAAAAGGGTATAGGCCAGTTTCATCCGCGCAGCTTTAACATGGGCGTTTCTCGGAAGGTTTGGGAGAAGGTGGGTGGTTTTATCATTACCCGCTCGGGCGAGGATATCGAATACAGTATCCGTATACATACTGCAGGCTTTAAGATCGGACTGATACCCGATGCCAAAGTTTACCATAAACGCCGCACTAACTTTTTACAATTTTATAAGCAGTTACATTTCTTTGGTCGCGCACGTATTAACGTGTACAAGTTTTTCCCAAAAGAATTAAAAATGGTGCATTTTTTTCCTGCTTTTTTTACCCTCGGAATAATTTTTACACTGATTGCCAATGCACTTAGGTGGCCCATTGCATTATTGTGTAACTATTTCCTGGTACTGCTCGTTTTGTTAATATTTTTCCATGCCTGGTGGAAAAACAGATCTTTAAAAGTTGCATTTTTGAGCATAATAGCTTCTTTTACACAACTGATCGCCTACGGGTTAGGATTTATGCAGGATTTTTGGAAACGCGTTGTATTAAACAGATCATAAGCGGAGTATGTATCACCCCTTTTCAGTTTCGGATACCATAAAAACATCCTGGTATTTACTAAAAAAGAATTTTGTCATCATAACTGTCTATTCTTTGATAGGATTTGTTATTATAGGCCTGTTAGGCGTTTTAATTCATTTTACAACAGGGAATTTAGCGACATCAATAGGAGTAATTGTATTATTAGTTGTCGTTAGCTTTATTTTCCTCGGCTTTATCAAACTGATATTTCAACTTATCGACAGGGAGTTCTATGATTTTGAATTTCGTGATATTGTCCCTAAGATTAAAATGCTGTATAGTTATTTACTTTTATTAATTATTGTAAGCACACTTTCAGTCTTACTTACAAATGCTATTGAGCAATTAAATGAAGGCTGGACTCAAAATGTTTTAGGAATTATCGTTTGGGCATTTTTCCAGTTCTTTTTTCTTTTTTATTTTCCAATATGCGCATGTTTTATAGTTGATGATGCATCAGGTCCTATTGAGTCGGTAATACAGAGCTTTAAATTAATCCGTGGACATTTTATTAAATATTTTTTGCTGTTTCTTTTAATTGAAGCGATGGTTTTTATAGGATCAGTAGTTATAATTGGTATACTCCTGGTTATACCCTTAGTAAATATAATATTGGTTGTTGCTTATCGAAAGCTAATTTACAGCAATCAGGATGTGGATGACGATCTTAACGAAACACTCTGATCATGGGTTTAAAAGCTGCACTAAGCCGGATATTTGCTGCGCGGATCAATAAGGATTTAGATCAGCTTCGTAAAAATTCGGCAGCGCTTCAGCAGAAAACATTCTTGCACCTGATAGACCGGGCTAAAAACACTGCATTCGGCCGCGATCATCAATTCGAAAACATAAAAACTTATGATGATTTCAAAAGACAGGTACCTATACGTGATTACGAAGACCTCCGGTCTTATGTCGACCGTGTAACGCACGGCGAAACGGATGTGCTCTGGCCGGGCAAGCCCGAATATCTGGCCAAGACATCAGGCACTACATCAGGCGTTAAATACATCCCCATTTCGACTGAAAGTATGCCGGAGCATATTAAAGCCGCGCGCAATGCCCTGCTCAATTATATCCATGAAACAGGCAAAACCGATTTTGTGAATGGTAAAATGATCTTTTTGCAGGGGAGCCCTGTTATGGATAAAAAAGCAGGTATTTCGGTCGGGCGTTTGTCGGGCATAGTAGCCAACCTGGTACCCTCCTATCTGCAAAAAAACCGCCTACCCAGTTATGCCGTTAATTGCATTGAGGACTGGGAGCAAAAAGTGGATGCCATTGTAGATGAAACCTCAAACGCAGATATGCGATTGATATCGGGCATCCCGCCCTGGTGCCAGATGTATTTCGACAGGTTATCCGCTAAAACAAACGGTAAAAAAATAAAAGATATCTTCCCTAATTTTAAGTTGTTCGTTTATGGCGGGGTAAATTACGAACCCTACCGCGCCCGCATCGAAGAAAGCATCGGCTTTGCCATTGATTCTATTGAAACCTACCCCGCTTCCGAAGGCTTTATTGCCTTTCAGGATTCACAAGCGGAAAAAGGTTTATTGCTGCTTACAGATGCCGGTATGTTTTATGAATTTATCCCGGCGGAAGAATATTTTAATGAAAATCCAACCCGTATAAGTTTGCAGGATATTGAGCTGGATAAGAATTACGCATTAATATTAAACACCAATGCTGGTTTGTGGGGTTATAGCATTGGTGATACCGTTAAGTTTATCTCTAAAAACCCTTATAAGCTATTGGTGACAGGCCGCATCAAGCATTATATATCAGCATTTGGCGAGCATGTGATAGGCGAAGAGGTGGAACAGGCATTAATGAGCGTTGCCAATGAACAAGGAATAGACATTGTAGAGTTCACCGTTGCGCCGCAGGTAAATCCATCTAAAGGTGAGCTACCTTACCACGAATGGTTCATTGAATTTGGTAAAAAACCGAAGGATCTGAAAGCATTCGCATTAAAAGTGGACCATGCGCTGCAAAAGAAAAATATTTACTATTTTGACCTGATTGAAGGCAATATTTTACAACCTTTAGTGATTCAAAGCCTTGAAAAAGATGCGTTTATCAATTACATGCGCTCACAGGGCAAGTTAGGTGGGCAAAATAAAGTACCGCGGTTATCAAATGACAGGAAGATAGCGGATGAATTATCTTCGTATATTATAAATAAATAGGACCGTCATTGCGAGGAACCTCGAGGTGATGTGATGATAAAAATGCATAAACAAACAGGTATTAAAAATATAGCAATATTAGGCTCCACCGGCAGTGTTGGCACACAGGCGTTGGAGGTGATTGATGAAAACCCATCCTTATTCCGGGCTTTTGCAATCACTGCGCTAAACAATGCCGAATTGCTGATACAACAGGCATTAAAGTTTGATCCTGCTTATGCAATTATTTGCAATGAAAGATATTTTTCAAGAGTCAAAGAAGCGCTGGCATCGACCAATGTAAAGGTGCTTTCTGGTATTGATGCGATAAATGAGATCGTCACCCACCCTGATATTGATGTTGTACTGACAGCCATGGTAGGCTTTGCCGGGTTAGAGCCGACTATAAACGCTATCAAAGCCGGGAAAGACATTGCCTTAGCCAACAAGGAAACTTTGGTAGTTGCCGGTGAGTTGATCACAGATCTGGCCAAACAGCATAATGTTAATATACTGCCTGTCGATTCAGAGCATTCTGCTATTTTCCAGTGCCTTGCCGGTGAGGAAAGTCATTCTGTAGAGAAGATCATATTAACCGCGTCCGGTGGCCCGTTCAGGGGAAAAAGCCTGGAGTTTTTGGCCGGTGCAACGCGCGAGGATGCGCTGAAGCATCCGAACTGGGTAATGGGTGCCAAGATCACCATCGATTCCGCTTCGTTAATGAATAAGGGGCTGGAAGTGATCGAAGCCCGCTGGCTTTTTGATCTGAGCATTGAGCAGATCGATGTTATCGTTCATCCGCAATCCATTATCCATTCCATGGTACAGTTTAGGGATGGTTCCATCAAAGCGCAAATGGGTCTGCCCGATATGAAGCTGCCTATACAATATGCCCTCGCCTACCCCGAAAGGATAAAAAACAATTTTAAAAGGTTCGACTTTATCAATTATCCCAGCCTGACTTTTGAAAAACCTGACATAAAGACATTCCGCAACCTGGCTTTAGCTTTTGAGGCCTTAAAACAAGGTGGTAACATGCCATGTATCATCAACGCGGCCAACGAAATTGCCGTGGCAGGCTTTTTGAACAACGGGCTTGGCTTCCTGGCGATGAGTGATATTATTGAGGAGTGTATGCAAACGGTGACCTTTTGCGCCAGTCCAACGCTGGATGACTATTTGAATACTGACAAAGAAACGCGCATATTTGCGCAAAATTTAATTAAAAAAATACCGTTAAAGACGTTTACAAATTGATATAAATAAGGAATGAATATAGTGATCATGGTGGGCCAGTTGTTGCTGGGCCTTTCAATTTTGGTGATATTGCATGAATTTGGCCACTTTATAGCGGCACGCGCCTTTGGTATTAAGGTAGAAAAGTTCTACCTGTTTTTTGACGCCTGGGGAGTAAGCCTGTTCAAATTTAATTATAAAGGTGTTGAGTATGGCGTAGGCTGGCTGCCATTAGGTGGTTACGTAAAAATTGCCGGTATGATAGATGAGTCGATGGACACCGAGCAAATGGCAGGTCCGCCGCAACCGTGGGAGTTCCGTTCCAAACCGGCCTGGCAGCGTTTGATCGTGATGCTTGGTGGTATTACCGTTAACATCATCCTTGGTATCCTGATCTTCTGGGTGCTTACCTTAAAATATGGTGAAACCTATACACCCATTGATAATTTAAAATATGGCATTGCTCCTGGAGCTATTGGCCAGAAGATCGGCCTAAAACCCGGCGACAAAATAACCGCTGTTAACGGTAAGCATATTGAATATTTTGATGAACTGGTAAGTTCAAAAGTATTGCTTGGCAATAGTATATTAACCGTAATACGCGATAACCAGGAGTTGTCCATTACGGTGCCCGGTACTATTTTGAACGATCTGGCTGATTACGGTACAAATGGTATAAGCGAGTTTGTAAAACCGCGGGTAAAATTTGCTATTGATTCAGTTTCTCCCAATAGCGGCGCCCAAAAGGCAGGGTTGGCCAAAGGAGATAGCATTATTGCTGTAAACAGTACGCCAGTTGCGTTTTTTGACCAGGTGCAATCCTTATTGCAGGCCAATAAAAACAAGCAGGTACAATTAACCATTAATCATGATCATGCTATCCGGCAGCAGCCGGCGCAGATATCAAAGGATGGCACACTTGGTTTCCTGCCTAAAGTTGATTTCCCAAAAGATAAAAATATTAAGTTCGGTTTCTTTGCCTCATTACCGGTTGGTGCATCCAAAGCCTGGGGCACCTTTGTTGATCAATCCAAAGCATTAGGAAAAATTTTTACCGGGGAGGTTAAAGCACGTAAAGCTATTTCGAGCCCTATCGGTATAGCGGTAATGTTTGGCTCACATATCAATTGGGTGCGTTTTTGGAATTTGACCGGTTTATTGTCAATGGTATTAGCTCTCATGAATTTATTACCTATCCCTGCATTAGATGGTGGTCATGCTGTATTCCTGCTCATCGAGATGATCAAAGGAAAGCCGTTAAGTGACAAGTTCCTGGAACGTGCACAGATAGTAGGTTTTGTATTACTGATCACCCTGATGGTGTTTGCCTTCGGTAATGATATTGTGAAGCAGATCATGAAGAAATAAAAGCTTCTGCTATTTCTATAAAAAAAGCAGCCTGACTAACCTCAAGCTGCTTTTTTTATATACCCTTTGTCATGCTGAACCTGCCTGCGGCAGGCAGGCGCAGTGAAGCATCTTCTTCGCCTCGCTCCACGCACTGCATGGCAAGAAAATGAGTATTATAATTTTTAAATGACCAAAATTAAACCGTCGGATCAGCGGCTTCCGGTTCAGGATCAAATGCGGTGCGTTCTTTTTTGAAAATTGCAGCGCCAATCAACGCTAAAATAGCCCCTACTATAACATCCATAATAACAGTAAAAACTGCGCCTATAGGAGCCCCATACTTTTTAGTTATCTCCATCGCTTTATCAATTTGCTCACTGGAAAGCCCCTTGGCAACCATGGCATCTCTTTGAGCATCTACTGATTTTGCAAAAACTTCAGGGCTTAAAATAGTAAGGTATATATATAAAAATATAGCGAATAGTATTCCGGCAAACAAGGCATACCTGAATCCTGTGGCAAAAGCATCGCCAAATGTGATGTAACCACCTGATTGATCTTTGAATTCCTTTTGCGCTAAAAATAAGAAGATAATAAAAGGGATATAACCTAAATATTTTGCCGGAGAATTGGGATCGAGCTTTGCGATCTCAAAAAGGTAGGTGACAACTATAGCTGTTAAAATGTAAATAAGCGACCATTTTGTAGCTACTTTGGTTGGAGTGGTTGGCTTTTGTTCCATTGTGAGATATTTTAGAGTTTGAATAATTTACTCTAATATACTAAATAGTACTTACCAAAATCTTTTACAAACCAGTTTGTGCTAAACTTTCGGACTATCAGTTATCACATTATACCCGTTTACAGGGTTTTTAAAGAAAGCGCCAAATATCAGCGCAAAAATAAACATGAATATCACTGATGTGATAACAGATTGTATTTCCTGCCCGATAGTAGGATGATCCTGTGAAGCAAACTGGGCTTTTATCTCATTTTGCTTATCAGCAATCTGCTTGGCATTAGCACCGCTTTTCTTTAGAGCCACGGGTGTGGCTTCAAGCATTACGTTTTCTATTTTAGTGTTCATTTGAGGCTCTATCAAATGGGCAAACACCAGGTCCCTTCCTGCAAAAACGATAAGATATGCTGTAAGGAACATGATAAAAATACCTGAGGTAGCTATCCTGAAATCCCAGGGGTAACCAATAGCCGCCCTAAGTTTGTAGCAAAATATGATGGAAAGCGGGATAGGTAAAATGATCGAAAACAGATAGGGTACCCCAATTACACCTAATGGCGACTTAACAACAGTCGTGATCAAATAAAAGCTGATGATATTAAAGGATAACAATGCCAGGCCTAATATCAACCCATTTTTTAAAGAATATTTTTTTAACTCCTTACTTATAACTAACGCCATCTACAAAATCTCTTTAATTAAAATTGATCAATATCTCCAACACCGCCATGTCAAAGTCCTTATTTACTGAGCTTTTGGCGATCTCAATTTTCTCATATTCTCTGCCTGCTGCATTCTGGAAAAAGCACATCATCGGGTAAAATATCTCTTTTATTTCTGAGTCCTCCGGTAATTCTGCTGCTACCCGACCAATTTCTGCAACCGGGCTTTCCATCAGTATCTGGTTTTCAATTACAGGCTCATAAATACGGTACTCATCCTGGAACTCGTCCTCATCCACCAGTAAAAACTCTTTCAGATAATCTTCCAGTTCGGGTTGAATATCTTCATCCTCACACTCGTTCAAATAAAGCAGCAGGTTTAACAGTTCCGTACCGCGGTCAAGTGTTTGTTCTTCTATTTCTTCCCATTCCTGTGTTTCCAGGTAATCTTCTTCCAGCTTTTTGACATCGGCGCTAAAGAAATTGATCATCAGCAGATCAAAAAACACCTCGCGCAAATTCTCCATTTTGGGATTATCATCAAAAACACCGTCAAGCAATTCAACTTTACTTAAAAAGTCGGCATCGGACGCAAATACATCCTTGAACTTCGCGGTAAGCTGTGTTGCATCAAAGCTATTATAACGGGAAAAGGCTTGTAAAGCAGCTTCAACTGCCGTGTCTATTTTAGGATCGATCATTTTTTATGGATTAGTTGCTTATTGTTATTATAGGTTAACAAAATTAAGCCTTTAAGTTTTTGTCCCAGGAAGGGCGAGTTATATGATTTTGATTTGTTGTTGAATTTATCGTATATCCATTCAGCATCCTGATCAAAAACTACCAGGTTTGCCTTTTGGCCCTCGATAATGACAGGCACTTCAACATTTAATATTTTACGCGGATTGATGGCCATTTTTTGTACTATGGTCTCTACTGATAATCCGGCCCGGAGTGCTATCGCAAACGCTGTTTGTAAGCCGATCATTCCATATTCGGCCACTTCAAACTCCACATTTTTAAATTCGATCTCGTGCGGAGTGTGCTGCGATACTATTGCATCTATGGTGCCATCTTTTAAGCCTTTCAGCAGGGCCTTTACATCTTTTGAAGTGCGCAGCGGCGGCTTCACTTTGTACTGGCTGTCAAAGCCCATAAGCGCATCATCAGTGAGCAGCAGGTGATGCACTGCTACATCACAGGTTACCTGTAAGCCTTTTTTCTTTGCTTCCCTTATCAAATCAACCGACCGTTCAGTAGATATGGTACTAAAATGTATTCTTGATTCTGTATACTCTGCCAGGTAAAGGTCACGTGCTACCATCAGTTCTTCGGCCAGTGAGGGGATGCCCTTCATGCCTAATAAAGTACTCACTTCGCCTTCGTGTACCTTCGCTTTGCCGGCAATGGCGGTATCTTCAGGATAGGAAAGTACCAGGGCATCAAATCCTTTGGTGTATAACAATGCCCGTTCCATCAGGCCAGCATCCTGTACAGGGTGATTCCCATCGGTAAAGGCCTTAGCGCCGCTTTGATACATATCATACATTTCGGCCAGGTCTTTTCCATCGCGTTTGTGAGACAGGGCGCCTAATGGATATACATCCACCAGGTTATTTTTGGCCCGGTTCATCAGGTATTCTATCTCAGCCTTTGAATGTACCGGCGGTTGTGTATTCGGCATTAATGCTATTCCGGTAAAGCCACCAGACGCTGCCGCCTTTGTACCGGTTTGCAGGTCTTCCTTAGTTTCAAGGCCCAGCTCACCAATGTTGCAGTTCAGGTCGAAAAAGCCGGGGGAAAGATTTTTTCCTTTAGCATCAAAGACTTCGGTATCTGAAGTGATCTTTGAGGCAATCTTAGTGATCTGTCCTTTTTCTATTAATACATCGGCAACTTGTTGATAAAAGGGCGAACCCGGGTCGGAGATTGTCGCAGATTTGATAAGCAAATTCATTAGCGCTGCTTTAAGGATGGAATAGTTTTGATCTATACCTGGCTCGAAAACTGCTGTTTATCAGTCTTATAGTACCTGATCAACAGTATTTCGGCTGCCAGAAAAATCAATGCCAAAATTATACAAAGTTTCCATAATTGCAGACCAAAATTTAATTCGGACACTTCGCCTTTTATTGAGGCTTGTCCGGGCTGCAAAACATTGCCCGCCTGCGGAAAAATTTGCTTTAAATTATCCGCTGTCAGGTAGCTCATATCCGATTCTTTGCGGTTATCATTAAAGGCAAGTATAGCTATTGTACTATCCTGTTTTTTCAATTCGTAATTCCCGGTTTCCTGCAGCTGGTCGGATACATAAAGCAGGGTGCCCCCCTCCTGTTGTCGCACATCAGGAATAAAGGCTGAACTGCCCTTTACCAGTTTTAATAGTTGTTTCTCGCTGCTTTGCACCGGTGGCATTTCAATACTTTCATCCTCACCCAGGGTATAAAACAAAGGCTGATCATGCCCGCTGAGTAAGGCAATGCGGAACATCACCGGCACCAGCAAAGCATGGCGCGGCAAATTGCTGAAATCATCGTTCAATGCCACTGCGGACAGGTAAACTTTACCTTTCCTATAGTGATAACCCGACCAGAATGATTGTTTTCCCGGTAGCTCCATCAGGCTTTCTCCTGCCGCTGAACTAAGCTGGTAATACTTTTTAACCACAGGCAGGTCAGGGTTTTCCGGGTATGCTTCAAAAATATTTTTAAAAATGGTATTCTGCAGATTAATGGACGATACCCTGGTTTCTTCGGTAATTAATTTTTCAGGATAAGCCGTATTCATGGGCTGCAGGAATGCACGGTAACTGGTAATGTCGGCATCTGCCGAAGGGAAAACCATCAGTGTACCACCTTTAGAAACATAAGTCTTTAATTGCTGCACCAATCCGGTCGAAATCGTTTTTACATCGCTGACAACGATCAACGGATAGGTATTTAAAGCCGCATAATCCACGTTGCCATCATCCACTCTTTTTGCCGCAAAAAATGGATCGGCATCAAAAACTGCTTTTAAAAATGGATTAGCCATTTCACCGCTTATCAGCAATACAGGTAATTGCTGTTCCACATTAAAAGCGAAATAAAACTGGTTGTCAAATGTTACCGGGTTATCCTGCAATTGTATTTCTCCCTGTTGCCAGCCGCTTTTCAGGCCGGAAAAAGACAACGTATCATTTTGTACCGATCTTGCTTCAATAGTAAAACTGCCCAAAGCTTTTTGCTGCTTGTTGATCAGTAATTTTAAGGGAACCTTTTCAGCCTTCTCGCCGGCATAATTATGCAAGCGCACAACCAGCTTCTCACTCTCACCGGGGCGATGTACGGCGGTAAGCAGCCAAACCGAATCTACAGCAACATTTGGTAGTTGGCTTGCCTTTAGCTGCACCAGGCTGAAATGTATGGCGCTATCTGTCTTTATAGCTTTGGTGTCTGTTATGTTCTTTTGAAAATCAGATACGAGGTATGCAGAACGAATGGCATTCGGTTGGGTATTCAGCAGACTTTGCTGCCTGTTGATGATCTGTTGCAGGCTGCGGCTTTGCGGACTGATCTTTACTGCATCCACCGCATCATTAAATTCATCCCTACTCAACAGGCGCTGATGCTTGCCCTCAAAATCCTGCGTAAGCAGCTGAAAGCGGTCGTTAATATTATAAGCTGACGCGATCTCTTTTGCACGGCGTTTGGCTTCGTCCAGCAAAGTACCTTCTTTGTTAAGGGTTTGCATCGAATAGGAATTATCAACAAAAACACTGATAGCCTGCTGTTTCCCAGCATTAGCCACATTTTTACCGGGAATATAAGGTCGCGCGAAAGCAAATACCAAAAACAAAAGCGCCAGTAAGCGGGATAATAATATGAGGCGTTCCTTTAAATTTCTTCGTGATGCCTGCTGCTCCTGAATTTCTTTTAGGAACTGAACATTACTGAACAGCACTTTCTGGTACCGGCGAAAATTGAACAGGTGTATGATAACAGGGATGGCCAGTGAGAGTAGTGCAAATAAGAAAACAGGATATAGAAAATGCATTACTAATGTGCGAATGTGCAGATATGCAAATGTGCGAATTAATTGTAAATGTGCCTTACATTCATCAAAGAAAACAAACGAAGCAGTTTGTGTATTATTTCATAAATGGTTCTATGAAATGGCATATCGGTTGTTCGGGTTTTCACTACCGCGATTGGAAGGGTACATTTTATCCTGAGGATCTTCCACAGAAGAAATGGTTCGATTATTATGCGCAACATTTTGATACCGTTGAACTGAATGTAACCTTCTATCGTTTTCCGCAACTCTCCTTTCTGCAAAACTGGTATCAGAAAAGTCCTGAACATTTTCGTTTCTCGGTAAAAGCCCCAAAAGCGATCACCCATTTCAAGCAATTCCATGATTCAGCCCGGATGATATCCGATTTTTATGAAACGATCAACAACGGTTTGCAGGAAAAATTAGGTCCGGTGTTATTCCAGATGCCGCCGCGCTTCAGCTATGATGAGGAACGTTTAGAGCGTATCATCAAAAACTTGAACCCTTCGTTTAATAATGTGGCCGAGTTCCGTCACGTAAGCTGGTGGCGCGAAGATGTATACAAAATACTGGCAGACCATAACATCAGCTTTTGTGGCATGAGTTACCCTGGGTTGCCCGACCAGGTGATAGAAAATACATCATCCGTTTATTACCGTTTTCATGGTGTACCCAATCTATACAGGTCGCCTTATTCAGAAGAGTTTTTGCAAAACGTGGTGAACGCAGTAAAAAATAATGCCAAAATCAAAGAAGGCTGGTTTTACTTTAATAACGATTATGATGCAGTTGGGGTAAGGAATGCGAAAGAAATGATGGGGATGGTCTGAACTTTTATTTTTGAGGATTGCGGGTTTATATGGTCAGGCCTACCATCTTTAAATCATACTATCCTATTGTAATTATCAATTGTTGCTGTGATGCTTTTTCTTTTTCTTTTGTGTGGTATGCTTTTTAGATTTCTTCTTTGAGGTAGTTTCCTTTTTCTTCGTGGTTTTCTCTTTCTTGTCAGAGTTTGAAGACCTTACCGGGTCTTTAGCCACAGCCTTAGTATCATTTACATCAGTCGAATCTTTGCTCAGCTGTTTAACTGTAAAGCTATTACTGCGCAAGCCATATTCCAGCACACGTTTGGCTCCGGTAGGTTTGGCATCTTTTCCGCTCCCGTCATAAATAGGGAACTCGCGCATAAATTTACCTTCTTTGATATAAAAATTATCTTCGCCATGATAACCCTTACGCTGCGAGCTGGTCAGCTTCGGGAAATCAAGTTTATTGGCCTTGCTGTTGTTGAATTCAAAGGCATAAATAGTAGCGTAGTTAGCAGTATCGGTGGCTTTGGCTTGGACCAATATCTCAGGATTACCATCTAAATCCATATCCGAATTGTATACATCCACGATGGTACCATCGAGGTCGCCTGTTGTAGTGGTATATTTTTTCCCTGATGAATCTGAATGCAGTATCAGGTAAGATCCTACCGTCACTGATCCCCTGCCCCAGCTCAAAACATCATAATCTTCGCCGGGCGATACTTCTATCAGTTTATGGAAACGAAAAGGGTCTGTTAGTTTGGGTTTGGTTTCAACCGGTGCAACTGTGGTAGATGCAACTGTTTTTTTAGCATCATCCTTACAGCCTGCCATAATGGCCAGGCAGCCTAACAACATTAATATGTTAACCCTTTTGCTCATTTTATTTTATCAATTATACAATGAATCCGGCGATAGTTCACCTTTAGGTTTGCCGGGAATGGTCATGTAAACTTTTAACGCACTTACAGAACCGGCATCAAAATATTTCAAAGTAAACTTATGATATCCTTTTTGCAAGGCTACCGCTCCACCTTGTTCTGCTATCGGATGCTTACCATCGTTATTTACTACCGGCTGGTCATCAATGGTCATCATCGAGCCGTCATCCGACCTGATGGAAAACTTATACAGACCATCAGCATCAATACGTATAAAACCGCTATATATTACCCCAAAAGCCGGATTATTTCTCCTGAGTACAGATGTATTGAAATTTTTAACTACACCGCTGTCGACTATTGCTGCGCTTTTAAACTGGTTGGTATTGTCAAATGTTCCCTGTAATAGCTGGTATTTCAGGCCGGTTGAATTACCCTGGTAGGTTACCGGTGCAAGCGGCGCTTTATTATACATCACCGTATGGGTTACCTGGCTCCTTTTCCCTGATGGCGTGATCACGATAGTTTGCAGATCGCGGTATTGATCCTGCGGCACGTCATAATTCATCGGGATATGATACTGCAGGTCGGTTTCACGCGGTGTATAGCCATCAATGGTATAAAATATTTTAGCCCCTGTTACAGGCGCCTTTAAATTAACGCTTAACTGTGAGCCAAATACAATGGTATCCTGTGCGGTACCGATAGCTGTGGGCACATGGTAATCGTAACCGTTTTTATCTAACCAGGCCAATTGCGATGGCAAACGGGTTTCAGAGAAATCCTTAAAGTTTTTATTGGCCAGCGGTGTCCAGGCTATTTCTGATAAAGCCAGCAGTCTTGGGTAAAGCATATATTCCGCTTTAGCTTCTGTACCGATATATTCAGACCATAAATTGGCCTGCACCCCTATAATATGTTTTTGCTGCTCTGCATTTAAAACGTTAGGCGTTGGATTATAGCTATACGTTTTTTGCAAAGGGAAATAACCGCCAATACTTAATGGCTCGTTTGTTTTACCCTGCGAGTGATCGAGGTAAAGGCCTGCACTGCCTGGGGTCATTACCACATCATGTCCCTGTTTCGCAGCAGCAATACCGCCTGCTTCTCCGCGCCAGCTCATCACAGTGGCGTTTGGTGAAAGTCCACCTTCCAATATCTCATCCCAGCCGATAATGCTGCGGCCTTTTGAGTTCACAAATTTTTCAATCCGTTGTATAAAATAGCTTTGCAGCCCTTCTTCATTTTTCAGTTTCAGCTTTTTAATCAGCTTTTGGCAAAACGCCGAATTTTTCCAGGCGTCCTTAGGCACTTCATCACCCCCAATATGGATGTATTTGCTCGGGAATAACTCCATCACTTCTGTTAACACATCTTCCAGGAAATCAAAGGTTTTGTCTGATGGGCAATACACGTCCTTAATAACGCCCCATGTTTCATAAACCTTGTATGTCTTACTTGGATCACAGCTTAACTCAGGATAAGCCGCTAAAGCAGCCGTCGAGTGGCCCGGCATCTCAATTTCCGGCACTATATTAATGTATCTGTCTGCGGCATATTTTACTACATCACGAATCTGGTCCTGGGTATAAAAACCGCCATAAGGTGTGTTGTCAAATTGCTGCGGTGTACGGTCATGATAATTACCGATGACCGTTTGCGCCCGCTGACTGCCTATTTCAGTCAATCTTGGATATTTTTTGATCTCAATGCGCCATCCCTGATCATCTGTTAAATGCCAGTGAAAATTATTCAGCTTATAATAAGCCATCAGGTCGATGGTCTTTTTAACAAATTCAACTGAAAAAAAGTGACGGCATACATCCAGCATCATGCCCCTGTAACCAAAGCGGGGATAATCCTCGATTTGTGCACAAGGAATTTTTATAGCCGCCATTCTGTCGGCTGGTATTAATTGTAACAAAGTTTGTACACCATAAAATAATCCTGCTCCCTTTCCTGCAACTATGATCTGCTGTGGTGTAATGGTCAGGCGATATCCCTGATCAGGAAGTCCCTCTGTGCCCTTATCTGTAAAAACAATACTGTTTGATACGGCCTGCCCGCTATTTGCCTTAATCTCGCTGTGCAGCATTAGTTTATGCTGAAGATAATCTGCAAAATAAGTCACCGCTTTATTGTTCACGCTGTCAGCCAATAGGTTAGTCTGCTGGCTCAGCACAAACTCACCGGACGATTTTTTAACGGATACCGGTGCCGGGATAATACCCATGTTAGAATCACCATCCTGGGCGCTGGCATTTACACTGGCAAAAAATAAAAGGATTAGAAGAACTGAGGCAATATTTTTATACATAGATGCTTATACGTTGGATTATGGCGGTGAAGTTAACAGATTTTGAAAAAAAATGTTAATAAATCAATGTAAAAAGTCTGATCAACAAAAAAGCCACCTGCAATGCAGATGGCTTTTAATTATTTTTTGGCTTTGGCGGGTTTGGCTTCAACCACCGCCTCTTCCTTCTTTTTAGGTTTGTGCGGACGGGTTTTCCCAAATGAGCCTATTGCAATTTTTCCTTTAGCTGTTTTTTTATCACCTTTTCCCATAGTATTGATTTATTTAATTGATAAATCAATAATACGATAAAATTGTTTAATTTTTTTGTCTGAACCCTGATTTACAGGATTAAAGGATTACAATCAAATTCTAAACTCTAATTACCAGCTTTCCACCCTCCACTCACTACTTTCTACTCACAACTCACTATCTCAAGCTGTTACCGCATGTTCTTTGGCAGCCAGGTAACGTTCGGCATCAATAGCTGCCATACAGCCTGTGCCTGCCGCTGTTACCGCCTGGCGGTACACATGATCCTGGGCATCGCCACAGGCAAATACACCTTCTATATTGGTGCGGGTCGATCCTGGTTCGGTGATAATATAACCTGTCTCATTCATATTTATCCAACCCTTAAACAATTCGGTATTAGGGTGGTGACCGATGGCTACAAAGAAACCGGTTACATCCAGTGTTTTATCCTCGTTGGTTTTATTGTTCAATACTTTAACGCCGGTTACTACCTGTCCGTCGCCTACAATTTCCTTTGCTTCGGTATTGTAGATCACTTCGATATTATGCGTATGCATCACACGGTGCATCATCGCTTTTGACGCACGGAACTCGTCCCTTCTCACAAGCATATATACCTTGCGGCACAATTTGGCGAGGTAAGTTGCTTCTTCAGCAGCTGTATCCCCTGCACCAACAATGGCGACATCCTGTCCGCGGAAAAAGAAACCATCGCATACCGCACAGGCAGATACGCCAAAACCATTATACTTTTGTTCTGATTCCAAACCCAGCCATTTGGCAGAAGCACCTGTCGAAATGATCACCGTATCAGCCAGGATGGTTTTTGTTTCGTCAACAACCACTTTATGCGGCAGGCTCGAAAAATCAACCGAGGTAACATAGCCAAAACGGATATCCGTTCCTAAACGGGCAGCCTGCTTTTCAAAGTTCTCCATCATAGCAGGGCCTTGTATCCCATCAGGGTAACCGGGATAATTTTCAACCTCTGTAGTTTGGGTAAGCTGACCGCCGGCAAGTAATCCTGTATATAAAACAGGTTTCAGATCAGCACGTGCAGCGTAAATAGCAGCGGTATACCCCGCAGGCCCCGACCCAATGATCAGGCATTTAACATGTTCAGTTTCTTGAGACATCAGAATATTTTAGTGGATGCAAATTTAACAAAAAAGCGGATTTTATTAGTCAGGCAGTGGTAAAATCATTTACCGGTATTCGCCTTTAATACCCTTATAAAATTACCACCCAGTATCTTGTTAATATCAGCTTCGCTATAATGCAGTTTTAAAAGCGCCTCGGTTATCTTTGGGTAATCAGTTACATCATCCATACCGAGCGGATAGGACTCGGCACCGTCAAAATCAGAGCCGATACCCACATGGTCTGCCCCGATAAGTTTCACTATATAATCAATATGCTTAATGAGCAAACTTAAGGGGGGCCGCAACTGGTCGGATTCTGTTTTGTAGATCGTGTTCAGCCTGATAATGGCGAGGTCATGATCGTGATATATTTTGGTTAGCGAATCCAACTCCGCCTTATGCTTATTCAAAAACAGGGTTACCTTATGCCCATACGTGGGATCAACAAAACCGCTGTAAAAATTCACAAATACCACACCCCCATTTTTTGCCAGCGCTTTTAACTGGTCGTCCTTCATATTACGTTGGTTTGGATTCAAAGCATAGGCACAGCTATGCGAGGCAATAACAGGTTTGGTACTAATGGAAATCACATCATAAAAAGTTTGCTCGCCTACATGAGATACGTCCACCATTACACCGAGTTCGTTCAGATGACGCACGATCTGCTTGCCATAATCCGTCAAACCGATATGCTTTAACGAATCGCGGTGGTGCGTTTCATCACGCGCCGAGGTAGCCCATGAGGTACTGTTATTCCAGGTCAGCGTGAGATAACGCATCCCGCGTTTGGCCAGGGCATCAATATAATCCATCCGGTCTTCGATCATGTGACCGCCTTCTACGCCTATCATCGCAGCAAATTGTTTTTTGGCAACTGCCTTCTCTAATTCCGCTGCATTATGAACCAATACCATTTTGCCGGGATTGCGTTTGATCAACGCATTCAGTGAATCAATTTCGCGTTTAGCAAATTTGTATGCCGTGCCCTTGCCATAATCCTCGCCGCACCATATCGAAAACACCTGTACATCAAGGCCCCCTTCTTTTGCACGAACCAGGTCGAAGTTGCCGGTGCTCTGCCGTTTGGAAAGATCCAGTTTATTAATAAGCTCATTGGAGATCACATCATTATGGGTATCCACCAGAATGGCTTTCTGGTGGATCTGTTTGGCATTTTGGGCATTAACTTTTATAAAAAGTAGTAAAAACAGTAGCTGGAGCAGTTTTTTCATAAGGGAAAGGTAGATAAATGATATTAGAGGCGCAATACTTCCGTATTACCTATTAATAGAGATCAAACCATTTCGTTTGTGCAATTGATTATGGTTGATCTTATAAATGACAGAGCCTGCAGCAAATATGATCAAACATATTCCGGCCAAAATAAACAGGTTCCACCATAGCGGGCTTTCAGTTTTCACCCCGCCAGAGATTACCCGCCTGCGTTCGCGCTGCCTGGCAATTCCAAAAATGATAAATATCAGGCCGCCCGCAGCAGCGATGATTTCGTGGAACATTGATGTTGCTTATTATGTGTGAATTAGCTAACATGAATATACAGAAATTTGTTGTGCTGGGCTGGTAATATTTAGGTGACAGACCGTTGATTTTATTTGATTCTGATGATTTCGCTGATTGACTGAACCATGACCTATATGATTATAGGTTTACTTGATTCAACCGTCTAACTTATTCAACTCAATCCAACCTAATCAACCAGTCAACTAATCTCCAATTAACTAATCTCTAATCAAGTCTGAATGATCCCCACATTAAAGGCCTTTTCAATCGGCGCATGATTAGCTGCTTCTATCCCCATCGAGATCACTTTACGTGTCTCCAGCGGATCAATGATACCATCCACCCAAAGCCTTGCTGCCGCATAATAGGGTGTTGTTTGGGAATTATAACGGTCGGTTATTTCTTTAAGCAATTCTTCCTCTTTTTGTGGGGTGATCTCCTCACTCCTGGCTTTTAAGCCGGCTGCCTGTATCTGCAATAAAGTTTTGGCAGCCTGCGAGCCGCCCATTACTGCAATTTTAGCTGAAGGCCAGGCGTAGATCAGCCGCGGATCATAGGCTTTACCGCACATAGCATAGTTGCCGGCACCATATGAATTTCCTACCACGATGGTAAATTTCGGCACAACCGAATTGGCAACCGCATTAACCATTTTAGCGCCATCCTTAATGATACCGCCCTGCTCCGACCGGCTGCCTACCATAAAACCGGTTACGTCCTGTAAAAAAACCAGCGGTATCTTTTTTTGGTTGCAGTTCATAATAAACCGTGTCGCCTTATCCGCGGAATCAGAATAGATCACCCCGCCAAACTGCATTTCGCCTTTCTTTGACTTGATCACCTTGCGCTGATTAGCGACAATACCAACAGCCCAGCCGTCAACCCTGCCCAGCCCGCAAATGATCGACTGACCGTAACCTTCCTTGTATTCCTCAAATTCGGAATTATCCAGCAACCTGTCGATAATATCCTTCATGTCATATGGTTTTTCCCGGTTCTCGGGCAACAGGCCATATATTTCTTTTTCGTCTTTTTGAGGTGCGGCGGCGACAATCCTGTCAAAGCCGGCCTTGGCATAATCCCCGATCATGCTCAGGATATTCCTTATGGAATCCAGGCACGCCCGGTCGTTCGGGTGCTTGTAGTCCGTTACGCCGGATATTTCGCAATGGGTAGTTGCCCCACCTAAAGTTTCATTATCTACATCTTCGCCAATGGCCGATTTTACGAGATACGATCCCGCCAGGAAAACAGAGCCCGTGCCATCAACTATCATAGCCTCATCACTCATAATTGGCAAATAAGCCCCGCCTGCCACACATGAACCCATAATAGCGGCTATCTGAATAATACCCATGCTGCTCATGATGGCATTATTGCGGAAAATACGGCCGAAATGTTCCTTATCCGGGAAAATCTCATCCTGCATAGGCAGATATACCCCTGCCGAATCAACCAGGTAAATGATCGGCAAACGGTTTTCCATTGCTATCTCCTGTGCGCGGAGGTTTTTCTTGGCTGTGATGGGGAACCATGCCCCGGCTTTTACCGTAGCATCATTGGCCACTACTACGCACTGCCTGCCGGATATGTATCCTATCCCACAGACCACACCGCCTGACGGACAACCGCCATGTTCGGCATACATGCCATCGGCAACAAAAGCGCCGATTTCCAGCCAGGGTTTATCTTTATCGATTAAATAAGCCACCCGTTCGCGGGCAAGCATTTTGCCCTTTTCCCTTTGTTTGGCAGCCGCTTTTTCGCCGCCGCCAAGGTGTACCTTTTTCAGCCTGTTTTGCAGATCATAAACAAGCTGTTTATTCATATCTTCATTTTTATTGAATTCGATATCCATGGGGTTAGAGATTGGTTAGCCAGAGATTAGAGATTGGTTGGAATTGTTGTAAAGGTAGTAATTATAGAAGTTATCAAACTATCTGGGCTTCCGGGTAAATCTGATAACTATCATTTCTTCGGTCTGTTATCCACGCTAAAATTATTCGGACGTTTTTTAACCGGGGAGATCGATTTGACGATGGTTTGATTCTTGAGAGGTCTTTTAACTGGTTTCATCCTTGCCAGTGAATTCCGGTAGGCAGCTTCCAGCAATTGCTTCATATATTTTTCCGGGAAATCTTCTTTTTCCCTTACCTGTAAATAACGATATTGATTGCCATTACCTAATAATAGTTTATCCGGGTCGGCAATATCAACGCCTCTGTTGAACCCGAAATTCACATGATCGCTCGCTACCGCTATGCTGCAAAATACATCACCGGCTTTATCTGTCGGCGACCAGCCAAAAGCAACCGCATTATAGTTATCGTAAATAAGTTCGTTGGTTTCGGGGTAAAGGTCCCATACAAATTCGCGGAGCCATAAAGCTGCTGCCTTTACCTGGTCGGGATAGGGCAACATGAATTTTATAAGATCCTGAACTTCCTCTTTGGGCATTGAATTGATAATTAAAGTGATATAAAAATAATGCTATTAAACGGAATTACTAATTTTATCCTATAATTTCAATTGGATCAATGACTGTCAATATCAAAAGAATATATGAGCCTTTCTCAAAGGAAGATGGCTATCGCATACTGGTTGATCGCCTATGGCCGCGCGGTATAAAAAAGGAAGATGCCCACATCGATAAATGGATGAAAGAGATCGCCCCTTCAACAGAACTGCGGAAATGGTTCCATCATGGAACGGACAACTGGGATCAATTTGTTATGAAATATCATGCTGAACTAAACGGATCAGCCGCTGTTGATGAATTATTAGCAGAGATCTGCAAACATAAAACGATAACGCTGTTATATGCGGTAAGGGACGAGCATCAAAACCATGCTTTAATATTAAAAGAATTGATAGAAGCCAATAATATCTAAGCCCTATAAATACCCCCAAAACATTATTCAATCAGTTTGGCAACCTTTTGCAAGGGAATTGTTCCTGCCAGTTCGAGTATTTGAGAATCTGTACAATCATCCACTTTGAAAGTAAATAAAGCACTTCCCAAAGGTATCTGCAACTCGTAGTTATTTTTATCACTGGTGCTTCCGGGCTGCTTTTCAAGCCTTGCTTTATATCCCTGAACTTTGACGGTCTTAGTCTTACCATCATTCATCATGCCGCCTAAAAGCGGTGTATTCAATATCGGGTTGATCATTGCCACCAAAGGTGAATTACTGATAATAGATATATCGGCCGTCTTACCGGTCTTTCCATAAGTACGGTGTATCGTAGCTCCAACGAAACCTACATTAGATGCCACATTGTCGTCCTTACTATTGATATCCATTACGTCCATTTTGGTTGGCAGCAATTGCAGCACTTCTTTGCCTATGGTCAGGTCAACTTCCTGCATCGCCTGTTGCAGCGCAAAATGTGCATCTTCGAGTTTGCCTGCATTATAAGAGGTCTTTGCAGTAGCCATTGCCTTGGTGAAATCTTGTGCGGCGCAGATACCTGCAAAGGCGAGGGCTGCGATTATACAGATAATGGTTTTCATATCTTATTTTTTGTTGCAGATTGAATTATTGTTCTCCTAACATCTTTTTTATCCCGTCAATATCAAATGTATTGGCGGTGTTCATTACTTCCTGCTCATTGGCAAAGTTGATACATTCCCAAACGATCATGGAAGATTGGCCGAGTGAAACGATCAGCGTATACCCTTTACTGTCCTCATATTGAATGATTGCCTTGTTCCCTTTAACCCGTACCTGTTTAAAATTTTGTTTGGCATTACTACTGCTTTCCACCATTCCGGCATTTGTAAAATACAAAGCGGCCAAGCCCGCATAGATTCCTGCGTTTCCAACGGTAATGGTTAACTGTTTATCGCTTTTTTTCCATACTCGCTGAATGCTGAGATTATTCCAACCCCATTGCGTGCTCATCACCACATCCTGCAAGGTATCAACGTTTAAAGCATCTACTGTGGCTGGCAAAGATTTCAGGATCTGATGGCCCAATTGAATTTCTACACCCATCAGCGCTTGTTGTAACGAATACCTGGCATCGCTGTACTTCTTAGCGGCATGGGCCGATTCCGCATCTGCCATTTGCGCTTTCACATCAGGAGGAGCCGTATTGCTTAAGCCGCCGCCACCTTTATTGGCGGGTTTACCGGAAGATACAGAATTACCATTGCCTGAATCACCTGCCGGAGTTACGCCTGTTTTTTTGTCAACCGCATTATCTACGGTTTTATTAACCTTGTCTTTGAGCTTCTTTAAAAATCCTTGTGCCGAGGCATTATTGGTAATTGTTACTGTAATAAGGAAACAGAGGACATACAAAACCCTTTTCATAAATGAACATTTAATCATGTAAATAAAGAAAAGTTACAATGCTATAAGGTGTTTAAACCTAATGATTTAAATCTGTTTCCGCAAGTGAAAAATCAGCATTTTAAAAGGGCATAGTGGTTATGATGTATTGAATATTTAATATAGAGCCGACAACGGGAATCGAACCTGCGACCTACTCATTACGAATGAGTTGCTCTACCAGCTGAGCTACGTCGGCTTTTATATTGCTAAGATGCTGACCAATCAGCAGACGATAGCAAACTTAAACAAAAAGTTATTTATTCAAAGCGGGGTACAGCGTAGGTGTCGGTCAGTACATATTTTTTAACTATATGCAACAGGTTTTGCAGGTCGAAGGGTTTAGAAAGGAAATTATCTGCATGGCAATCATTGGCTATTTTTTCCAGATTATCAGCGCCCGATACCAGTATTACCGGTATATGGCTGGTTGCTGCATTGGCTTTCAGGTCTCCGCACAATATATGCCCGTAACCGTTGGATAACCTGATGTCCATCAAAATTAACTGGGGCCCAAATTCCATGATCTCATCTACTCCCTGGTAGTGGTTTATAGGAATGACATGATAGCCTTCATCCGAGAGTATTTCCTCCATCAGTTCAAGGCATCTTATATTATCTTCAAGCAGCACAACCCGTTTGTCCATGATAAAAATTCTTATGTTAATTAACCAGGGGCAGTATCCCGTCCAAAACCGGCTTAATTGATCTGGTGTTTGATTACTCGTATAAAATCGTCCAGGTCAAACGGTTTGCAGATATAGGCATCGGCACCGGATTCTTCCTTTACTGCCTTGATATCCCTGTTGGCCGACATCAAAACAACCGACATCTCCTTTAAACGATCCTGCCCTTTAATGTATTTGCAAATATCCTTACCGTGATACCTTCCCAGGTTAAGGTCAAGTAAAACCAAATCAGCATTACTATCTTTCAGTTTACCTTCGTACCCGGCAAATTCTGTCATACTGGATACTTCATATCCCTCATCTTCTAATATTATAGTCGCTATATCAACAATATCCTGTTCGTCTTCAATGATCAGTATTTTCTTCATTTATTATAGTTAGGTAATCCTTTTACGCAACTGAAATAAAGAATGTTATGGTATTTATCTACTTTTGAGAATGAAAGTAAGTATAGCAGAGGCTTTATCACAGTTAGACCGATCAAATGGGACTTTGTTTGCCAAAGTAATGGGACATGGCAGCATGTCTGTTGAGATATACCGCCCGGTAAAAACTGACCTGCAAACACCTCATCAGCAGGATGAAATATATGTGATTATCAGTGGTAGCGGTGAGTTTTTAAATGACGGAAAGCGAACCACATTTGCGCCCGGCGATGTCCTCTTTGTTGCGGAGGGTATAGAACACCGCTTTGAGAATTTTACAGATGACTTTGTAACCTGGGTGATATTTTTTGAGTCCTGAGTTGTAAGTTAAACCTTTACCGGACTACTCAAAACTCAGAACTCAATACTTAGAACTAAGTTAAATTCCTGTCCTTAAACCAAACTTCATCAGGTTTTGCGTCGAAATTTTCCATCAGGCTGATAAGTTCGATAGGATCACCAGAAGTGATCACGAGTTGACGGTTGGCTGATTTCAGGAACTTTTGCTCCACCATCACATCCATTTGTTTCAGCAACAGGTCATAAAAACCATTGACATTCAATATGCCGATAGGTTTATTATGTAAGCCCAACTGCAGCCAGGTCAACACTTCAAAAAATTCTTCCAGGGTGCCAAATCCGCCGGGAAGCATAATAATGCCATCGCACAGGTCGCTCATCAACTGCTTGCGCTGATGCATATTTTCGACGATGTGCAGTTCGGTCAAACCGGTATGGCCAACTTCCTTGTCCATCAAAAATTGTGGAATAATGCCTATGGCTCTGCCGCCGCGCTGAAGCATCCCTTCAGCCAATAAGCCCATTACTCCTACTTTACCACCGCCAAAAACAAGAGTCATATTGCGGTTGACCATTATTTCAGTTAACTGGTCAACCGTTTGCTTTAGTACAGGATCGCCATTAAAGTTAGCACCGCAGAAGATGCAAAGAGATCTCATTATAATTATTGAATTACTGAATTACTGATTGCGTCCGAAAGTCGGAAAAGTCCGTAAGAATATTTTGTTAGCTTTTTATGTATAAATACCTCAACTAATCTCTAATTAACTAGCCTCTAATCTCTACCCCCTACCTCGTATAATTCGGTGCCTCTTTGGTGATCGTAATATCGTGCGGATGGCTTTCGCGCATACCGGCTGCCGTGATGCGTACAAACTTGGCTGCCTGCAACTGGTCGATAGTGGCTGCACCGCAATAATGCATGCCTGCGCGCAAACCGCCAATATATTGATAGATCACCTCTGCAAGAGTACCTTTATATGGCACACGGCCTACAATCCCCTCCGGGACCAGCTTGGTTACCACATCGGTTTCATCCTGGAAATAGCGGTCTTTTGAGCCTTTATCCATCGCCTCAATAGAGCCCATTCCGCGGTACGATTTAAACTTACGTCCTTCGTAAATGATCGTTTCACCGGGTGATTCCTCCACACCTGCAAATAATGAACCTGCCATGATGGAGCTTGCACCGGCGGCAATAGCCTTTACAATATCTCCTGTTTGCTTGATACCACCATCGGCTATAACCGGGATGCCACGGCCTTGTAGTGCTTTGGCACATTCATAAACGGCAAATAATTGTGGTACACCTACTCCTGCCACAATCCTTGTGGTACAAATAGAGCCCGGCCCGATCCCCACTTTTACTGCATCGGCACCTGCATCAGCAAGGGCAATGGCAGCATCTGCAGTGGCTATATTACCCGCTATCACCTGCAGATCAGGGAATATGGATTTTACCATCTTCACCATATCGATCACACCTTTTGAATGTCCATGAGCGGTATCAACCGTAATCACATCTACGCCAGCCTGCACCAATGCTTTTACACGTTCTATATTATCAGCAGCTACTCCAACGGCAGCGCCCACTCTGAGGCGGCCAAACTCGTCCTTACAGGCATTAGGGAAATTCTTGAATTTCTGGATATCCTTAAAAGTGATCAATCCGCGTAAAAAACCATCCTTATCCACTACAGGCAGCTTTTCTATCTTATGATTTTGCAGTATTTCTTCGGCTTGTAATAGTGTAGTGCCCTGCGGTGCGGTAACCAGGTCGCGGCTGGTCATCACCTCACTTACCGGGCGGTTCATTTCTTTCTGGAAACGAAGATCGCGGTTAGTAATAATACCTTTCAGTTTGCGGTCACCGTCAATAACCGGTATCCCCCCTATTCTAAATTCTCGCATGATCTTTACCGCATCGGCCACTGTTGATGATTCGTGCAGCGTAACCGGGTCCTGTATCATGCCGCTTTCAGAACGTTTTACTTTGCGTACCTCATCAGCCTGCGCTTGTATGGTCATGTTTTTGTGCAGGATACCCATCCCGCCTGCCTGGGCAATAGCAATAGCCAAAGCAGACTCGGTTACGGTATCCATCG
This sequence comes from Bacteroidota bacterium, assembly GCA_048498695.1. GTDB lineage: Bacteria > Bacteroidota > Bacteroidia > Sphingobacteriales > Sphingobacteriaceae > Mucilaginibacter. Next base: position 15,214 of record JBEHXM010000012.1, on the reverse strand, counting down.
CCGCAGAAAGAACAGGAATGTTAAGCCGGATTTTTTTGGTCAGCCACGAGCCGGTATCCACATCACGTGGCAGCACTTCTGAATAAGCCGGGAGTAGTAAAACGTCGTCATAAGTTAAACCTTCGGCGACAAATTTGGAGGGATCTAATTGCATGGCAAATAATTATTTGGAGTTATTATTTGCCGGACAAAGATAGTTTTTTATTTTGGATTTCGGAATTACGATTTCGGATTTATTGTTTAAGAAGAAAATGTGAGGTTAAGATGATAGTTAGTTGAGGTAAGAATGGGTCGTGATGCTTTCAATTTGGGAGTTACATTGATGAAAATATTTATGGACGTTCCTGCTGCAAGCAGTTAAGCCATGCATTCATACGCCTAAAACCTAGATGCGGGTTAGTGCCCACTTCTGCCCCTAACGTAGTGATAGTTAATTATAATATTGGGCCCAAATAGTTAATTCACAACTAAGCGCAACGACAAACGACTTACCCGTGTCAGAAAAGCCGAAAGCTCGCATTTCACAGGGTCCGTCCTTTGTAATAAAAACCGAATCTTTTAAAGAGGAGTGATTTAGGAAGATACTTTGAATACTGTAATTTTCAAAAGGAGGTTCATCGGGCGTTGGTTCTGTAAGAAGTAATGACCAGCCATCAATGGTTCTCAGAGGTAAATTCTCTTGGTTGTGAAGACCATATACTTTTATTATCTTATCGTTTTCGGGCCCAAAGCCTTTAACAGTATTATTTTCTTTATTATAATCCTGCCACCAATTCAATTCATCACGATATATCTTTTGTCCGTTTAAACAGTCAAATACTCCTCGACCTTGGCTTGATAAAACAACTAAATTGTCACTGTTATCTGAATAACCTATGTTTTCTAATCCAGCTATCGCAAAAGTATTTAGCAATTTATACATCTTTATAAAATTTAGTTGACTGTTAAATCAATATTTTCCGACAATTACCTTATAAAACTTATCGAGGTCAAGATATTTATTGGCCATTTGCAATACTTCTTCGGCAGTTATGGACTTGATCACCTGGGTGTACCTGTCGTAATAATCATAATCCAAACCCGAGAAGTAAATGTTCTTAAACTTATCTGCATGGGAAAGCACGTTCTCCAGGCTGCCTAAAAGCGAACCCAGCATATAATTTCGCACCAGCGATAATTCGTCTTCAGATACCAGTTCTGTTTTAAGCAGGTTGATCTCCTTTTCAATTTCAGCAATGGCATCCCTGCATACATCAGCGCCAACTTCGGTGGCTATAAATAATGCCCCGCCTTTGTTCAATGAACTTAAACCCGAGCCGATACCATAAGTATAACCTTTATCCTCACGGATATTTGCCATCAGTCTTGAGCCGAAATAACCACCCAGTACCGTATTAACTACCTGCAATGCCGGGAAATCGGCATGCGCGCGCGTGATCGACGGCAAACCCATCCTGATAGCAGATTGCAGGGCATCAGGTTTTTCGACAAAATAAAAATGCTCCTTTGCCGGCTTTACATCCGGCTGAGTAGTGTTGGCCTCAATTGTGGGATTTGTCCAGCCTTTTCCAAACGAAGTAGTCAGCAGGTCCAACGCTTTTTTATCCACTTTCCCTGCCACTAATATGGTACAATTTGAAGGCTGGTACATTTGTTTAAAATGCCATATCATGTCATCCTGGTGCAGGGTTTTGTAATCGTTAAATTCAGCCCCCAAACCATAGATCGTATTGCCGTAAATGGCCTTGTTAAAAGTACGGCGAGCTACAACATCATTTTTCTGCAGGCTTACCTGCAATTTCTGTTGCTGATTACGGATAAACGTTTCCAGCTCCTTTTCCGGGAATATAGAATCGGTAATAACATCCTTTATAACAGGCAGTGTTGACGATAAATGTTTATTCAAAGTATAAAGCACCACCTGCGAATGATCGTAGCCATAATCTACCTGTAAAAATGCCCCGTAAAAATCTATCTGATCAGCAATTTGCGACGAGGATAGTTTTGAGGTACCCTCCGTAAGCATCGTGTTTACTGCAACATTCAGTAATGGTTTTGCAGGATCGAAATGCAGGTTTGAAAATATCCACTCAATACGGATCAGTTCCTGATCGCCCGAGTTAAATGAAAAAATATTGCACCCGTTATCCAGCTTTATCTGCTCCGGCTTAATCAGTTTTATGTTGTCTATCGTCTTAAATTCGGGGGCTATCGTTCTTTGTAGTGTCATTTTTGTTGTAATTGTTGCAGATGTTGTAAGAGTTGGAGAAGTTAACCCTCTTACAACTATTACAACATTTAAAACCTTTATTAAACTTTCTCCGCCAAATAGACCAGAGTAGAAGAATTATTCTTTTTAAAAATAGCCTGAGCTTGCTTTTGTATCTGCTCTGCCGTGATCGCCTGGTATTTGGCTGTTTCTTTATTTAGTTCGTCTGCATCTCCCAACAGTTCGAACTGGGCCAGGTTCATCGCTTTATCCAGCAGCGATATTTCTGAAAACACCATGGTCGATTCTGTTTTGTTTTTCACCTTGGTCAGTTCATCCGCAGGGATCAATTGTTGCTTCAACGTTTCCAAAACTTCCCAGATAGCCGCTTCAGCATCTTCAATGCTTATAGTCTCCAGCGGTTTACCTTCTATTACAAACATTCCTTTGTCAAAGCTGCCCATATTGTAGGCATGTATCTCACTAAAAAGCTGTTGATCCTTTACCAGCTTGCGGTATAAACGGGACGAATGACCACGCGACAGGATATCCGATATCAGGTCGATCTCATAATAACCATCTTCCAAACGCCCTGGCATCTGGAAAGCAATATAAATATCGTTCAAAGGCACTTTGGCAGTAACCGTTTCACGGCGGGCTTCCTGCTGTTCAGGCTCCTGCGGCAAATGGCGGTAGTATTTTTCTCCGGCAGGTATCGGCCCAAACCATTTTTCGGCTAATTGCCTGGCCTGGTCGGTAGTAATATCACCACCCACCACCATAATGGCGTTTTGGGGATTATAGTGCTTCTTAAAAAAAGCCTTTACATCTTCTATCCTGGCGTCTTCAATATGCTTTATATTCTTGCCGATAGTGGCCCATTGATAGGGATGTTTTTTATAAGCCAGCGGGCGTAAACGCAACCACACATCACCATAAGGTTGATTTAAGTAACGTTGTTTAAATTCTTCTATCACCACATTGCGCTGCACCTCCAGGCTCTTTTCACTAAAAGCCAGGCTGAGCATACGGTCGCTCTCCAGCCAGAAGGCGGTCTCGATATTGGCAGCCGGTAAGGTGATATAATAGTTGGTGATGTCGTTACTGGTAAAGGCGTTATTCTCACCACCCACACGCTGCAAAGGCTCGTCATATTGCGGAATATTTACTGAGCCGCCGAACATCAGATGCTCAAATAAATGCGCAAAACCTGTTTGTTCCGGGTCTTCATCGCGGGCGCCAACATCATACAAGATGTTTAACACTGCCATCGGTGTGGTGTGGTCTTCGTGAACAATGACACGCAGGCCATTGTCTAATGTAAAACGGTTGAATTTAACCATGAATAATATCAATAAAACGGACAGCAAAGGTAGAATTTTTAACGGATTAGCTAAATCCACCATATTATCCGCTTAAAAGAAAAATAATATTATTAATTAAAATATTTTGTTGGGGAAATATAAATTTTATACTATATTTACGTTGAATATTAACATCCATTATTAACAATTGTTAATAAGTACTAAACATCACAACACCGGATCGTAGCTGTAAAGCCAAGCCTAAATGACACAGTCACAATTAATTCAGCACTTTTCCGCTCCTGACAGAAAGATCACGGTGGCAAAACTCGGCCATCAACTGAAACGGGAGAACTTTTCTTTGCGGGAACTGGTTGATCTTACCTTCCACACAGATAAGGAGATCGCTTTAAAATCATCCCGCCTGCTGGAATATATCCTTTATAAATTCCCTGAAAACTATTATGGCGACCTGGAATATTTTATTGACCATGCCGAAGATGTGACCACCCCGGCCAATAAAAAACCTTACGCCAAAATACTAATGCGTATTACATCGCCGGAGGTATCGCGTGAAGTGCGTAATAAAATGAAGGAGATCAACCTGGAGCGTGTGGTTGAATTGTGTTTTGAATGGATGATAGACCCTAAAATGCTGGTTAGCGTGAGGGCGTCAGCCAGCGAGGCGCTTTTTAATATGCGCCACCGGTATCCATGGATAGCCGAGGAACTTTCCAAACAGCTTGAATTTATGACACGTACTGCTACGCCTATCCTTTTAGCCAAATGTAATTATATTTTGAGCTATCTGCACCCTGAGGATTAACTGCTTCCTTAGATAAATATCATGCTAAGCGCTGATGAATTGATAAAAGAAATTAGCACAACATTAGTGAAGAAAAAGGCGACTAAGTTAACTGCCATCCTTCAAAAAGAGCAATTTAAATTACCTGACCTCATAGATATCACTTTCCATCCTGACAAAAACATTGCTTTCAGGGCTGCATGGATATTAGAAAATCTCTTCCTTCAAAAACCGGAGAGTTATTTGGATGAAATGAATTATTTGCTAACGAGGGTAAAAGATGTAACAAACCCCAGCTGCAAAAGGCATTATGCCAAAATTCTAATGCACATCACTTCTGCTAAAGCTCCTGAAAGCATTCAGAACAAATTGGCCAGAACAGATTTTGAACCCGCCGTGGAACAATTGTTCGACTGGATGATCGATCCAAAAGTATTGATCGCTGTTAAAGTATTTGCAGCACAAGCTTTATTCAACATGCGTGACCGCTACCCCTGGATAGCAGAAGAACTCGCCAATCAAATTCAATTTTTGTTGCGCAACGGGTCAGCCGCTATACAGTCGCGGGGTAAGAAGTTGCTGTTGCAGCTTAGTTAACAGTTTTGAGTTGGCCATTTGTAAGCCATCTAACTCTTACCTGCCTGCCGCAAACTCAAAACTGCAAACTTAAGAAATCGGTCTGTCGCTCCCATGCAGGTTAGGGCTTACCTGGTTATGGTGCAGTTTAGCCTCAATGGCCGATGAACTGTCATCGGCATACGTGCCATAAGCATTTACCAGCACACCTTTTAATTTATATCTGGATGAGCTTATACCATAAACTATTGACATATCAGACGGGTTGCTTTGCCCCTCAAAACGATAAAATTCGTCGATCTCGAAATCATCGGCACCCATGTGCACATCCTGCGATTTATCGTCCAGCGTATCACCTTCAAGACTCAGGTTGGCAGTATATCCTCTTTTATATAGATCGTTAGTGGCGTCCACTAAAGTTTCGTAATTTTTCATAGCGATGTTTTGTTTAAGTATTCTATAGCTTAAACCCGCAAAGAGGTGATGTTGTTTTGATCCTGAAAGGTTTTATTGGGATTGTTAGTGAAACACCAAAAAAGATTTTTAATGATGCGGACACGGAGAATGGAAGCCCTTTAAAACAGAAAAGCCAGACCTCGCGCCCGGCAATTCTAATTAATTTAACTTCTGGATATGTTTACGATTGCTATTTATCAAAAGTTGCTACTAATTAGGGGTTTATGAAAATAAATTTAAAGAAAGACATAAATGAAAAAACTTGAACAACAAATGAAATTGACAGCAAGAAGAAATTTCAGAAATTTATAGTGTTTAACCCGGTCATGATGAAAAAACAATTCTTTCTTTTATTCTTATCTATGTTTCTTGCAGCATTATATTCTTGTGCTCAAAAACAGGCTAATTCTCTTCAGGAATTACAAAAGAAATATACCATTGTTAACCGGGCGATAAGTGCCGGACCGGATGCCGGAAGCATTCACCTGGATAATGCAGATGGTGTCGGGATTGCCTGGATAAACAATACTGAATTCACAAATGGGACGATCGAAGTGGACATCAAAGGTAAAGACGTATTACAGGCCAGTTTTGTGGGGATAGCCTTCCATGGGGTGAATGATACTACTTATGAAACTATTTACTTCAGGCCATTCAACTTCCGCTCTGCTGATCCGGTGCGGAAATTACATGCTGTACAATACACAGCGCTTCCAAAATATGAGTGGTCGGTGCTCAGGCAGCAATTTCCGGGTAAATATGAAAAGCCTATTTCTCCTGCCCCCGACCCAAATGCCTGGTTCCATGCACGTATAACAGTGGATAGCAAAAACATTAAAGTTTATGTAAATGAAAATGCAGAACCGTCATTAGTAGTTGAACCTTTGGTGCATAATGGTGGCAAAATGATCGGTTTGTGGACCGACACAGATGGTGACTACAAAAACTTTAAGATCACGCCACAAAAATAATGGGTGAGTCCAATTTGAACCCACCCATTGATTTAACAAATATTGATACAGCAATATTTATTTATGTTGCAGTAAATCATTGATCTTTTTTAATATACTCCTTGTTACCGCTTGGCGACAAGGTATATCTTCCGCCTTTAGGGCCCAGGTAAATTGTTCTCCCTTTAGCATCTTTTCCTATTGCTTTATCAGGTGATTTATTTACAGCCTCTTTAACAGATTTTGTGGCTTTCGCTTTTGTTGTGGCAGCCTCCGCACTTGCAGGTGTGGCTGCGGCTGCAGTGGCTTTAGTTGCCTTTGTTTTTGCATCAGATGCCTTTGCTTTTGCATCAGTTGCTTTACTTTTTGCATCGGTGGCGGTTGCACTCGCCTTATCTGCTTTGGCCTTTGCTTTTTCAGCAGCTTTATCTGCCTTTGCTTTTGCCTTATCAGCTTTGCTTTGCGCGTCTGCTGCTGTCTTGTCTGCTGCTTGAGTAGCGTCAGCTTTGGCCTTTCTTACTTTTGCTTTAGCCTTTTTTGTCGAATCAGCTGTAGACGCAAATGAATTTACGCTTACCAGCACAATGGAAAATGATAACAGGAGCATTAATAATTTTTTCATACCGAAAGTTTTTTAGTTTGAATAAGTTAAGTTATAGATTAATAAAGTTAAATTTAAGAGACTAAGTTTTTCAGAACAGCCCTCCTATCTTGTCTTTCAAATCGCCAAGAAGACCTTCGGATGATGATGAGTCACCACTTCCTCCCTGAAGATAAGATTCTAACTTATCGCCGATCCCAAATGGCAACTTGTCTTTAAAATGTGCGAGCATTGTTTCGATCGCGCTTTTTGCCTGATCTGCTGAGATACCAGTTTTCTCTGATATCGATTGAATGAGCTCTTCCATAGTTAATGTAGTTTCGTTAATAATAGATGATTAATAATCTCACATAAATTTAAATAAATTTTAGGATCAACTCAAAAGGAATCAGTGAATAAATTATCAGTTATTCCTTTATGATTTAAACTTATTATAAACACCAAAGCAGGTAATCATATGGATTCTCCAGATCATAGAGATGTATTTAATAATAATTATGCATATTAAAATACATTAAATCTTTGATTTGGTTTATCAAAAAATGTATATTCGGTCTAAACAAAAATTCAACACTATGGGAAAGTTTGCAACAAAAACAGGAAAAGACGGCCAGCACTATTTTAATTTATTAGCCACTAACGGACAGGTTATCCTTTCAAGCGAGGGATACACCACAACAAGCGCGATGCACAATGGCATTGAATCTGTTAAAAAAAATGCTCCCGAGGATAAACATTTCGAAAGAGCCACATCAAAAAACGGGAAATTCTATTTTAATCTGAAATCATCCAATGGACAGGTTATTGGTAAAAGCGAGATGTATGAGAGTGCAGCAGGAAGGGACAATGGCATAGAGTCTGTAAAAAAGAATGCTCCCGGTGCTCCAACAGTTGAAGAGTAACTTTTTTACTATATTTTCAAAGCTGTTTAAATTATCGGCTCACCTTTACAAGTAAGCGGACGAAATTTAAACAGCTTTTTTACTTTACACCGGCGATGGAACCTCGATCTAAAGCCTGGCAATAATCGCACTCTGTAGTACCAATGTTACAGCAGATTGGAATACAGTTTTCGTACTAATAATAGTTATATCCACAAAAAAGGCCCCGGTTCCCCGGAGCCATTTCTCAGATATATAGTTAAATTAATTAGCTTGTTTATTCCGCGTTTGCGGTTTCGTGGGTATTCAGGAATACAAACTGGTTGTCGAACATATCCAGCTTGATCTTACTGTCCTTGTCTATCTTTCCACTTAATATTTGTTTTGACAGTTCGTTCAGTATTCTTTTCTGAATCACCCTTTTCAACGGTCTTGCACCAAACTGGGGATCGTAACCTAACTGTGCCAGCCAATCTAACGCTTCTTCCGATGCTTCTATTGTGACACCCATCTCTGCAAGGGAATGTTGAACCTGTTTGAACTGCAATTTTACGATCTCCCCTATCTCATCACGGCTAAGCGGGGTGAACATAATGATCTCGTCTATCCTGTTCAAAAACTCGGGACGGATGGTTTGCCTCAGCAGTTCGAACAACTGGTTCTTGGTCTTGGCGATCACCGTTTCTTTATCGCTTTCCTCAAAGTCCTGGAAGTTCTCCTGTATCAGGTTCGATCCAATGTTAGAGGTCATAATAATGATGGTATTCTTAAAATTCACCACACGGCCTTTGTTGTCTGTCAGGCGGCCATCATCCAACACCTGTAATAAAATATTGAATACATCCGGATGCGCTTTTTCTATCTCATCAAGCAATACAACACTATAGGGTTTGCGGCGTACGGCTTCAGTCAGCTGCCCGCCTTCATCATAGCCTACATAGCCCGGAGGCGCACCGATCAAACGTGAAACTGCATGGCGTTCCTGGTATTCGGACATATCAATACGCACCAGCGCATTCTCGTCATTGAACAGGTATTCGGCCAAAGCCTTTGCCAGCTCGGTTTTACCCACCCCGGTGGTTCCAAGGAATATAAATGAACCAATAGGTTTTCTCTTATCCTGTAACCCTGCCCGGCTCCTGCGTATAGCGTCACTGATAGCTTCAATGGCTTCTTCCTGTCCTGCCACACGTTTGTGCAATTCATCTTCCAAATGCAGCAGTTTTTCGCGTTCGCTCTGGATCATTTTTGAAACCGGGATACCTGTCCAGCGGGATACTACACCTGCAATATCCTCAGCGGTAACTTCTTCCTTTAGCATACGGTGCTCTTTCTGGTTTTCCAACAAGACCGCTTTTAGCTTTTCAACCTCATCCTGGGTTTCTTTGATACGGCCGTAGCGTATTTCGGCTACCTTGCCATAATCTCCCGCACGTTCAGCCTGCTCGGCCTCGAGTTTAAAATTCTCTATCTGCTCAACTTTCTGGTTGATATTATCCACCACATCCTTTTCGCTTTTCCATTGCGCACGCAGCGAATCACGATTTGCTGAAAGATTGGCGATCTCCTCACTCAACTCACTCACCCTCTTCTCATCTTTTTCACGCTTGATGGCTTCGCGCTCAATTTCCAGCTGCATAATGCGCCGGTCAAGCTCATCCACTTCTTCGGGCACCGAGTCCATTTCCAAACGGAGTTTAGACGCTGCTTCATCCATCAGGTCGATAGCCTTATCCGGTAAAAAACGATCGGATATATAACGCTGCGACATTTCTACAGCAGCAATAATAGCTTCATCCCTGATATGCACCTTATGGTGCGTTTCATAACGCTCCTTTAAACCACGAAGAATGGATATGGCATCCTGTGTATCAGGTTCGTCAACCAGTACCATCTGGAAACGACGCTCTAAAGCTTTATCCTTTTCCATATATTTCTGGTACTCATTCAATGTGGTGGCACCAATGGCCCTTAATTCACCACGGGCCAAAGCAGGTTTCAGGATGTTTGCTGCGTCCATAGCGCCTTCGCCACCGCCGGCACCCACAAGGGTGTGTATCTCGTCAATAAATAATATTATCTCTCCATCAGCCTGCGTCACTTCCTTGATCACCGCCTTCAGGCGTTCCTCAAACTCACCTTTATATTTGGCGCCTGCTATCAGCGCACCCATGTCCAGCGAGTAAACTGTTTTACTTTTCAGGTTCTCGGGCACATCGCCTTTAATGATCCTGAAGGCGATGCCTTCGGCAATAGCGGTTTTGCCCACGCCGGGTTCGCCAACCAAAATGGGATTATTTTTAGTACGACGTGACAATATCTGTATTACCCGCCTGATCTCGTCATCACGGCCGATAACCGGATCGAGCTTGCCTGATTCGGCATATTCATTCAGGTTACGGGCATATTTATTCAAAGCATTATAGGTAGCTTCGGCGTTCTGATCGGTTACCTTGCTGTCGCCACGCAAGGCGATAATGGCTTTCTTGAGGTCTTTTTCATTAACACCCAAATCTTTTAAAGCAGTGCTTGTTTTTCCGCTTACCGCCAAAATACCTAACAATATATGCTCTACTGATACAAACTCATCCTTAAATTCTTTCAAATAAGACTGTGCTTTTTGCAAAGCTGAATTGGTATCTGAGGATAGGTATACATTGCTTCCGCTTACTTTTGGGAAGGAAGCAATCTGTTCATCCAGCGACTCGTTCAACCGGTTAAGGTTAACGTTCAGTTTTTTTAGCAAATAGGATATTACATTTTCATCAACCAACAATAAGCCTTTCAGCAAATGAGCATTCTCAATTGCCTGCTGCTGGTTGCCGGTTGCAATTTCGGAAGCTTTTTGAACCGCTTCCTGGGCTTTTATAGTGAAGTTGTTAAAATTCATAGTATCTGATTAAACTTATTTTCATTAATGTCATCAAAACAATTGCCAATGGAATTAAAATGAAAAAATGTCACCCTGATTTGGGTTTTGAAAGACATTTTGTCTACTTTTACAGGTTAACTAAAACATTATCAAGCATAAATACAGGTTATTTACTTGTGTTTATTTGAGATTTTAATATTTTTGATACACCATAAACTTAAATTTTGAGCAAGCAGTCGCATAAACGAACCCTGGGTAAGAATAAGATCTCGTACCGCGACTATTATACTTCAAAAAACCTGGCCGCTATCAGAACAGGCAGTATCATTTTCCTGATACTGAACCTGGTGCTCCGTATACTTTATTTTATATTTCCCGAAAGCCTCACGAGGGCTCAAAATTATCCTGAATTTAACTTTACCAACTGGCTTTATATCGCCATAACCCCGTTTTTCGTAGGAGGCAGCTATCTGCTGATGTACCTGTATAAGAAACACAAAAAAGCGAATTTTGTTATGGGCATTTTTGTGTTTTTGTTTGCCCTTTATATCATTTTCGCCGGTATGTTTTCCAGCTTTATTGCTACCGCCGACCCGCGGAATGCAATGGTTTTATATTTAACGGCGCTCAGTATTATCAGCGTTGTATTTGTGTTTGACACCGATGAAACTATCCTGATGATCGTCATAGTGGAAGTTTTATTCACCACCCTGCTTTACCTGACACAAAATGAGGGAATGGAAATGATCTATAACCAGGTGATATCGGTAACACTTTTATTCTGCTTCTACTTTATTTCGAGATATTTTTATTCCTATAAGTCCAGCTACTTTTTACAGCTGGTTGATATCCGCGAAAAGAATGTGGCTATTGAAAAAGCCGGTGCCTTCAAAAATGAGATACTGGGTATGGTGGCTCACGATCTGCGGAACCCCATCGGCGCTATTGAAACCCTGGCCATGATGATGGAAATGGAAGAAATAGACAATGACACCCGCGAGAATCTGGAAATGATCAAAACGTCCTGCGTTAAAGCAAGAAGCATTATTGCCGATCTGCTGGATGCAGCAAATAATGAGAATATCGATATCATTGAAACACAAAGGACGGAGCTGAACTATTTCATAAAGGGCATCATCAACGAATGGAAAGTGCAGAAGGAGGCCAAGAACAATATTGTTCTCCTCAGCTCAAAGCCCCAGGTGTTTGTGGAGATCAATGCGGAAAAATTCCAGCGGGTAATGGACAACCTGATCACCAATGCCTTGAAATTCTCAAAAAACAACAGCAAGATAGAGATCTACATAAGCACTAAAAACAATCTCGCCGTGATAGAAGTAAGGGATTACGGTATGGGCATCCCGCCCGAAATGCTTCCGCACATTTTCGAGCGCTTCTCAAAAGCGCGCAGGCCTGGTGTAAGAGGTGAGCAGTCGACAGGGTTGGGATTGAGCATATCAAGGCAGATCATTGAGAACCACCAGGGAACTATTGATGTAGCCAGCGAAGAGAAAAAAGGTTCGTCGTTTACGATGACTTTGCCCTTGGTCAATTAGTTAATAGTTCATGGATCATAGTTCATGGTTTTTCTGTTTATCCGGGTTGTCTATGAAAATGATCTATTAACTATGAACCACCATAAAACCTTTCATTAAAATTCACCAAAAATAATTCTTTACTGGCCCTTGTACAGGCGGTGTAAAACCATCTCAGGAAATCCATATTGATCATTTCTTCGGTCAGATAGCCCTGGTCTACAAACACGGCATCCCATTGTCCGCCCTGTGCTTTGTGGCAGGTTACTGCGTAAGCAAACTTGATCTGCAAGGCATTGTAATAAGGGTTCAATTTCAACTCATCCAATTTTGCCTTGCGGCTGGCAATGTGGTCATAGTCCTTCATCACTTCCAAAAAAAATCTCTTTTGCTCTGTGGGGACAAGTGCAGGTGCTTCTGAGTAAAGGGTATCCAGTAATATCTTACAATCCAGCACGGGGTCCTCGGCATAATCTATAAACTCCAGCTGCACATCGGCAAACCTGAAGCCATACATATCTTCAAATCGGCGTACTTTTTTTATCCTGGCAATATCGCCATTGGCAATAAAACCCGTGCTGCCTTCCTCCTGTTCCTGTAGCCAGAAATAATTGTTGCGCACCACCATTACCTGGTCGCCGCCGGTAATTTCTTCTTCGCACATTAAAATACGTCCCCTTATCTGCTGATTGTACAGGTTGGCATTTTTGTTCGACCGGCAAACGATCAGCGTACCATCGTGCCCATATTTGTTGTAAGCATAGTTCAATCCCTCCTCCAGGCGTTCACCCGTCATCCTGAAAACATCCTTAAACCCTTTGGTGATGATACGGGGTGTGCTTACTTTCCCCTGCCGGATTATATCGCGCATCGCGGTTACGTTTATTAATATGCCCGAATCTTTTTCCTGCCGCAATACATCCGTCAGTTCATAATTGAATACATCCACGGCAAATGTTTTTTTCATTAGCGGAATATCCAAGGCCGGACTATTATCCGCCCCGACCGGTGGTAACTGGGCGGTATCCCCCACCAACATCAGCTTACAGTTTTTGGTATTATAAACATAGCTCACCAGGTCGTGCAGCAAAGTTTCTCGCATGTTGCCAGCCGATTCATCCGAGATCATGGAAGCCTCATCCACAATAAACAAGGTGTCTGTAGCCAGGTTATCCGCCAGACGGAAAGCATCATCAATATTGAGCGCCGATTTTTTGCGGTAAATACGTTTATGAATGGTAAAAGCCTTCCGGCCCGAATAATTGGTGATCACTTTTGCAGCACGGCCGGTTGGCGCCAACAGCACCGATTTATAGTTATAATACTTTAATGCTTTTACCAGTGCCCCAACTACGGTAGTTTTTCCTGTACCTGCATAGCCTTTTAGTATAAAACATTCATCGCCATTGTCACTGAGCAAAAAACTATGCAAACGGTCAAATAACTCCAATTGCTGGCTGGTTGGTTCATGCGGAAATGCTTTGGCTATCTGATCTGTTGAGGGCACAGACAAAAATGCTACAAAGTATCTTAATTAAGTAATTCAAAAAATATTACTTTTGCCATAACCGCATGAGTAACCAAAACTACCATTACCGTAATCCTGATTTTAATGCCGGGCAAACTGACGGCTGCACTTTACTGGTTCAATTGGGGACGGTTACCTTTTCTTATGCGGTAATCAGCGAGGCCGGCTTGCAGGTTCTGGAAGACAACATCAGTCTTGCTGAGTTGATAGAGCCCTCGGAAGCACATCAGTTAATATTCGGTAATTATAAGGAGAGCATTATCGGTTTGCCTCAAAATGGTTTTACTTTTGTACCGTATGGCTTGTTTAAGCCCGAACTGGTAAGTGATTTTGCCCGGTTCCTGGATGTTAAAAGCGATGAAAAAGTTTTTTCGCAGCCGCTGGATAACCACAACCAAATGATCTATAAAGTAAAGGAGTCGATAGCTGATATCATAGCAGAAAAATTTGATGTAAAAAACACGGTTTTCCCTGCTAAAGGCTGGATAAACGCTGCTGCAAAAAATGAACCTGCCAATAATGATATCTTTCTAAACGTTGAAAACGATAAGGTTTCATTACTGAACTTTAAAGACGGCAAGCTCCGTTTTTATAACACTTTTGAATATAAAACAACAGACGAGTTGGTTTATTTCGCCTTGTTTGTAGCTGATGAGCTAAAAATTCAATCTCAAAATGCTAAGCTGATATTAAGCGGCAATATTACCCAGGGAGACGAAAGCAGCACCCGTTTGAACAAATTCTTCGGCAAAACTGAACTCAACAACCAGGAAATTATTGATCTCCCTGAAGAAATTCCTTCTCATGCAGTATTAACGCTTACCGCCTTATCGTTATGCGGATCATCGGAGGCTCGCTAAAAGGATTAAGGCTTAACCCGCCGAAAAATTTACCAGTCCGCCCTACTACCGACCTGGCCAAAGAAGCCTTGTTCAATATCCTGCAAAATCAAATTGAGTTTGAAAATATAAAGGTGCTTGATCTGTTTGCCGGGACAGGCAATATTTCACTGGAGTTTGCTTCGAGAGAAGCTGCGCAAGTTATTGCTGTCGACAGGAGCATTCATTGCATCAATTACATTAAAGATACAGCGCGCCAGCATCACCTCGAGCAAATTAAAACCTATAAAGCAGACGTGTTCAAATATTTGGAACTGGAAACCGAGCAGTATGATCTCATATTTGCAGATCCCCCATACGATCTGAACCGCATACCCGAAATACCAAAGACCGTCTTTGAGAAAAACCTGTTGCTACACGGCGGAATCCTGATCGTGGAGCATCAGTCGTTTCAAAATTTGAGCAATCACCCGGCATTTACAGAACAGCGTAAATATGGGCATTCGTCGTTTTCTTTCTTTCAGGAAATATGACCCAATTAAGGAATAACCAATAATCCGCGTAAAATCAAATCGGCATTTCACCAGACGTTCCTATGGAACGCCATATCCGTTAATCGCTTTTGTCTACCGACCAGTCGTCCCGATGGGACGATTAT
>JBEHXM010000011.1:0-51701 GCA_048498695.1 Bacteroidota bacterium | reverse complement strand
GGTGGAGCTGATTCCAGCGCTCGGGCGGGAAGAGTTTTTTCATATCTCTTTCAGAACGATATTCCTCTATCGGAAATCTCAATAAAGCATTGAGTAAAGGAATGGCACAGCTTTCCAGGGAAACAGGTATACCCGCTCTTAAATTTTATGCGCTCCGGCATTCTTTCGGCTCTATAGCCCGGAATAATTGTCGTTTGGATCTAGGGTTTATTGGAGAAGCGCTCAACCATGTTGAAAAAGGGCGCAGTACAACAAGGATATATATTGAAAGGGATTGGAGTATTGTAGATGAAGTGCAGGAGGCGGTATTGAATTATATTCACCGAATTGATAGGAAAATTAATAGCCTTTGAAGATGGCGAGTTAGTATTAGTGGGCCTGACTTTAATATTCCTGCAATATACCATAAAACATATGCTTGTCACAGAAGGCTTCCTTATCTTTATGATAGAACGAAACAGAAATAAATTATGGATGATAATAATAAACCTCAAAGGGACGAAAATGGGGACATCATATTTCCAAAGGATGATTATGATTTCGCTGGGGAATTAAGGCAGAGCATGCGGACCCATGTGTTTCATTTCAAGGATTCAGACGGTTATTTTCTGAAGGTCGATTATGACAAATATGATTTTCCCGATATGCGGACAGACCTTCCGAAGTTCAGTTTAAAACATTATCATTTATTTGAGCACGAACAGCCTGCCACCGATGAATGGTTTAAAAAGATGAACAATTGCAATAACTGTTTTTCGGATTTTTTTTCTGACATTTTTAAAAACAGGATGCCATATGGTATTACCTCTCATATCGATAAATATGACCTGGTACTACCGGTTGAAAAATTCGATGCCATCAATTCATTTATTACAGATTCCGGATTGGATTCCTATCGTGATTTTATATTTTACCTGACCGCAAAGATTGAAGAACTTTACATTGAGGATATTGAATATGAGGAAAGGCCAGAGCAAAAAAAGCTGATAAAGAATTTCCCCAAAGAGGTAAATAAATTATATGACGTTTTAAAGCGAACCGAAAGAATAAATGATTTTAATGACCAGGTTTTGCCACCGCAACTTCAGAAGATCAGTTTTCAGTATAATAAGGGAGGTTCTATCAAAATCGAAAATCCGCTTTTATTGTCATCAATCACTAAAGGAACCATTGAACACTTTAGTGAGGGCATTCAAAAAAACTGGGAAAAACAACTTAAAGGTTTCCCCAATGTATATGACTCAAATCAATTGCCTAATGAATTTCGGCACCGGATATGCAAATCCCTGCATAATTTCTTTCGACACATAAACACTTTTAACTATTCAAAAGCTGCAATTCCTGAAAAAGAGCTGGATGCAATAGCAAAGATTCTTGATTTCGCCTGGGTGAAATTTCATGATAAAAAAGGTAATGACTTTGATATAAAAATTGATCTTCTGGAAATTAAGAAAAATATACGGTTGGCAATTACAAGAAAAGAAATGATCAGTTATCCCACGCACCTTACTGCACAGGAGATTAAGCCCGATTTTGAAAAATTGAAAAAATACTTTGACGCTAATTTCCTAATGTCCGGAATGCAATCTTATGATTTAAATGATATGAGGAGTATCGGTGCAATAATCAGTCGTTTCGATCTGGCACCTATTGGTAAAGAATTATTGCACATTTATGATTGCTTGAAACAGCGCCGGTTTCAGATCGGTCATCAGTTTGAGTCCCTTATAAACAAGGAAATTGAAAATAATGAAGATTACAGATCCTGGAAAAATCTTTTTAAAATTTTAAGTTCAAAAAACAGTATAAAGAAGGTGACTTTTTCTCGAATTGGTGAGTCGGAAGAACTTAATTTTAACGAAGAATTATCAGTTGAGCTAATCAGACAGGCACTCTGTGAGTTTTATAAGAAGAACAAATTTGAGTTCGATAATGATTTTTATGAATCACAAATACACCTATTTAAACCACATGGCTCTTTTCAACTAATAACCACAGGTCAATTAAACAAACCCGCAAATCGCTTTTTTTCCAAGATAACTAAACAGCTTTACAAATACCTTCTGGATGAAGTTCCTCCTACGGACAAAGATTGGAAACCATCTGAAAAGTATTTTACAATTATAGCGATGCTCTTAATGTCTGTTTTTGAAATAGGTGATCCGTTATATGATGAAGATTTTGCTGTAAGGAAAGTTAAAGAGTGGTATTCTGTAAATTGACTTGATCTGGAAAGGGAACAAATCAAAAGAAAAATTCAAGCTTTTAGTTCCTTTAGGTTTTTATTAGTTATCGCAAGTTTGTATGATAATACTCATATAAATGAACAGACAAGATAAAAACAAAGTAATCTACCGTCGTGAAAAGGGTAAAATTTTAATTACAGGCTCCGCAAACACCGTTAAATACCATATTTGGTTTGATCTCATATTCTCCAAAGCGATTATTATCTTGCAAATAATCGCCATTATTCTTTTGAATAACACTGAATTAATTTTAAGAATGTGGAAGTTAATCCGGCAAATCTTTTAGTGAGTGTCCCTTGTATTTTCTATATAATTCCAACAATTGGGAGGGAAATTCAATGTGTTTAATAATAAATGATTTCAAATGTGTAATTAATTGATTAATCCCTTATCTATAATGTTAACCACCATAGAGCATGAGTTCAAGTCCTCCCTTATAGGTCTCACCATGTTTTTTAAATCCCAATTTATTAAGAATGTGCACCATTCCAGGTTTCCTTGTGGTTGCAAACATTTGCTGATTACTTATATGATTAAATAGCTCTATAAGCAGCCGCTGACAATACTTTCGGCCTTCATAGCCTTCACGTGTAGCTATATATCCTAATTCATTGAGGTAATGGTCTGCGTATTCCGGTATTTTTGCAGCTTCAAAAACTCCTACGCGGTAAATAATCTGAGGATTTTTCGAGCACGCGCATGAGATCACTTGCCCATCCAAAACCAAGGTAGCAATTATGTTAGCTCTATGTACTCCAACTTTAACAAGATTATAATTTACTTGACCGCCATTTGCAACCAATGCGCAGATTTCTGCCTTAACAGACGATGCGAAATTTGCCGGCCTGTCTATGATTATTTGCTCCATTTCGCGCTGTCCTTCTTCATAGCTGTAAACTTATTAAAGATATCAAAATTGTCCTGCTTTATTGTCCTTTTTCGAACCTGGCCGTTGCCTGCGGCGCGCGCTTTACGCTGCAATGTTTTTTACAAAAAGGATTTTCACTTCTATCGCTAACGGTGTGCCATTCAGGTTAAGCCGCTGCGTTTTCTCGCTGCCGTAAACTACGCTCGTGCCCTTGGCCGCCTTCCCTTCCACACAGCAAGAGCCAGCCACCCGTATGCCTTCAACTCCGCCCTGGATTGGACCGTACGCTACGCTTAACCTGGCCAATCCATCCCGCTCATACGGCTGTCAGGCACTTGCTTTTTCCCATTTAACTGTTTGAATATTTTGAGTTCTGTTGCTGACGCTTTTTTCAAAAAAACGAAAAAAAGAGCCGCAAAGGTTGTGGCCGCGGCACGTACGAGCGCATAATGGCTGCGCCACCCTTCGGGACTTATAGCTCTCCCGTTGCCGCTATGGCCACCCTTAATTGGGCTTTCTTTTTTTCCTTTTTCTTTTGAAAAAAAGCTAATCAGGAAAAGGGATGAAAGAAGAAAAATAACAGATTTTTTAACTTTTAAAACCCATTAAAAATGGAATTTCAAAATGACAACGGCACAGCCCTAAAAAATGGTGCAGCCACAGAAGTAAAAAACAATGTTCCACAAAACGGAGCAGCAAAAACAAACGGTGTTGAAAAGGCAACAAACGGAAACGGTAAAGGCGAAGTAAAAGACGTTAAGCCCACACCCGCCAAAGAAGAACCCGCAAAATCCATCGAACGGCCCAAAGCGAAAGAACCTAAAAAAGAGGAACCCAAAGCCGAAGTTCAACAGCCAAAGGAGGAAGCAAAACCTCAGTTGGAACAGCCAAAGGAGGAAATAGCCCCGGTTAAAAAGGAATTGAGCCTTGAAACCAAATTGAAAGCTGTTGAGGATTTGCATCGCAAAACCATTCAGCGTTTAAGCCTGATTACCCGCATGAAGCAATTGGAAGGCTTTGAAGTGGCATTGGTTGAGGAAGGCGACGAACTGGAAAACAATCCTTATCAGGGCTGCAAACTGATTATTCAGGATGATAAAAAACGTGAATTTGTGACCATGACCCCCGGCTTAATCCGTTTAGTGGCTCAATTTATCTTTGATTCCTGCGCTCTTAAACTGGAAGAAATTGAATCCACTATCAATTTCCCTGTTGCCTAAAGTAATTGTAATGCCTCCCCTGCGGGAGGCATTTTTTATGTCTCACCAAAAAATAGGAATTAAGATGTATGAATTATTTATAGAGCTGACCAACCAAATATTTTGGGATGGTTACGCCGAGCAATTAGCCAAAGAAAACCCCACAGTTTTCCAGTACGAGTTAAGTGAGTTTTCAAACTCCTATTACCTGTAAGCTATGGAGGACAAAATCTATTTACTGGTACAGGTCACCGTACGGACGACTTACAAAGACGTTCACGATGCAATAAAAGAATTGCAGGCAAAAACAGAACTGACTATCAGCAGCACCAAAAATGTTAAAGTGCTCAAACATGAAATCATGCAATTAAAAACAAGAACACACTAAAATTTAAAATTATGGCACACAATCTGAATTATAACGAAAATACAAGCAAGCACAGCTTTTTCAGCACCAAAGAAAAAGCATGGCATAATCTCGGGCAGATCATAGATCATTACCCCACCAGCAGCCAGGCAATTCAGCATGCCGGGTTAGATTACATCGTAGAAAAGCGACCGCTTTTTACTTTCGATACCCCAAACCACCTTGCTGATCTGGAAACAGATATAATAATCCCGGGAATAAGCGTCCCGAATTACTTCGCCACCGTAAGGGCAGACACCGAGCAGGTATTAGGCGTAGTGGGTAACGACTACGAAGTCGTACAGAACAGGGATGCTTTTTCATTTTTTGACGCAATCGTAGGTGGGGGTGATGGTATCCTCTATGAAACTGCCGGAGCGCTTGGCAATGGTGAACGTATTTTTATTACTGCCAAATTACCGGGCTATATCCGGGTAGGGAAAGATGACCTCATAGAAAAATATCTTTTCCTGACCACCTCCCACGATGGTTTCGGTAGTATTACTGCAGCTTTTACACCAACCCGAATAGTTTGCAATAACACCCTTCACGCTGCTTTGCACAATATGACGAACTGTGTGAAAATACGGCACACACAAAGCGCACAGGACCGGTTAAAACAGGCGCATACCGTTATGGGAATTTCTAATGTAATGACACAGCAGTTAAACGAGGTCTTTAATCGTTGGGCGCAGGTGCGTATCACCGATAAGGAAGTCTTAAAACTTGTTCAGCACGCGATGGCACCGAGTAAAGAAGTATTGAAAAAAGTCATTGACGAAAATATCGATGAATATTCAAGCTACTTTTTAAATGTGGTAGATAAGGTCTGCAATTATGCTTTCACCAATGATACCCAGCAGATGGAAACCACTAAGGGAACTTTGTTTGGTGCTTATAACGCCATAACCGGGTATTTCCAAAATGTGAAATCCTACAAAAACGAAGAAATGAAGTTAAAGTCCATCCTTTTCGGTTCAGGATTTAACCGCACGCAGACAGCCTTTAATTTATGCCGGGGTTTTGAAAAATGCGGCAGTGAGATTTTTTTAATGAATTAATTAACGGGGGAGCAATCCCCCATTTATATTTTAAATATGAGTTATATCGTAATAGAAGTATTCGGGGGCGCGGAATATGCCACCATTTGCATGGATGAAAAAGGAAATAATTTGGTTTTTGACGATAATGAAGCAGCAGAATAGGAAGCCGGCAATTGTCAGGATGGCATAATTGTCGGCCTGTAACACAATTAAGAACTATTATTTATAGATTTGAATATGGAAAATTTAGTAATTCCTACACAGAAAGGTCAGGTTTGTAAGACCCTTGTTCCTCTTGAAAATGAGCGGGAAGGAGATATGTATATCATTACCGGTAATCCCCCTGTATCAGGCAATGGAACAATCGAAGCCGTCAGTTTAAACGATTTGCAGCGAAATGTGAGAGACCCCGAAAAAACGAAAAGATTGACTATTGAGGTCGGAAACCTGACGGTAATAGGTGAAGACCTCGAAAAATACGTGGCTTCATGGAATAAGGCATAGTGTCCCCCGCAAAATCCTGCGTGCGCAGGATTTTGCGGGGGAATTCGATTCTGGTAATAAATTATAGTTATTATGGGAGATACACATAGCAAGGAAGTCAGAAGCTATAAGTTGTAGGTATCGTGATTCTTTGGGATTGCCAATTTTTAATAAGTATATGAAATATTTCCTACACTTTGAATTTGTTTTATTGTAGGTGGGATACCCTCCAGTAGGCCTTTTCCAATTTCGTCATATACTGCATAATATTTTGCACCTTTTGATTTGGCGATTTCTCTTTGTTTCTGAAACTCAGATAATACATCAAGACCACCTTCGAGACTTTTATTATAGGTATCCACCACAAAATCTGTCGATTTAATCCAGGCATCATCTTCGTCGACCTGAATATTGTCAAAGATTTCCGGGCTTTCAACCCGTACTTTTTGAACTAGATCTTTCTCGAACTCACAATATGCCTTATCGATATGCATTTTGTTGTTGATACTATTAATGATATGGTCAATTTTATTGCGTTGGGAGGCTGTTATTTTACCAGATAGGATTAACCCAAGTTTTTTATAATACTCTGCTTTACGGGAAAATATTTTTGCGTTATCGTATAAATTACCAAAATCAATATCCTTGACTTTCATCATTTTTGAAAGCCGCCTTTTTATTTCTTCTTTTGAAAGTGCATATGCTTTCACAGCCTTTACAAACTGAGAAGCTGACGTAAACTCTTTAATTTCCTTAGATCCTGATATATTGTCCCATAGTTCCTTTCTCTTGGAGTACTCACCGTAGTCATCACTTGCAGAATACTCTTTGATTAGGTTATTCATAAGTGCCATAAGTGAGGTTAACACTTCTTTTAAATTATTGTCCAGTCCCTCTCGCTGCCATATTTTAATCAGATCAAAGTCATCTGCTCCTTTGTGTCCGCTCGTATGTGCAAAAAGGACGGAGATAGTATAGGGAACAACTGCTGAACGTAACTGCCCCAAAGAATTTTTGCCGGCACCATATAAATCTTCAAGTTCTTTAAATAGAATAATCTTTGCAATAACCTCCTCATAGAAATCACGGTTAATAAGTGGCCCTCTGGCTTTTTCAGGTGATAGTTCTTCAATAAAAGACCTGAAGATTTTATCACCCCCTTTTTTAACCAGATAGGGATTTGCACCCCAGGACATATAATATTTTGCAAGCTCTTCTTTTGTAAAGCGGCGTTCTTTCGGATACTGATTATTTATTTTTGCTTTCGCGTGCTGGTTTTTTCTGATTAGTGTGTTAAACTCCCCTTTAAAGCGTTCAAAAAACCATTTTTTACCCGATGGGGTCATTGTACTTTCTGAAATTGATTTAAGCTTTATCAACTGCTCATTCTTGGAACGTAAATCTGCATTGCTGACTTTGGATTGCGCATTTGAATACTTGCTGATATTACTTATCAGTTCGTTCAGGTCTTCCTCATTCGCATTTTTCGCTACATTTATTTTCGCCATTACTTTAACCTTACTGATATCAAGGCCATCCTTCTTTGAAAAATAAATGGTAGCCGTTGTCTGACCACCGTTTACGATCTGAAAGTCCTTTAACGAAGTAATTATAGTTCTGTCTTCGTGCCTGGCAATTTCCGCACCTACGGCAGTTATGGTTAAGCCATTGTTGTAAGCAATAAAATGTTGAGGCGTTTTCCTTATTGTATCTCTTATCCCTTGGTTTACACCTTTAAACTGGAGAAACGATCTTACGTTCTTTTCAAGCATCCGGGTACTGTATCTTTTGTAAAGTTCGGCAAGCATATTTGCCGGCAAAACGCATAAAAAGGATTCAAAGTTATCTTCATCTGCCGCTTTTATGGCATCAATACCCTTGTTAAACAGCTTTTCAAAATTAACTTCAAGTACCTCCCTGTTACCCTGGGAGATCAGTATATTGTATAGAAAATTCAGATCAATGAGCCTTTTAAAAACAGTAATTTCTTTTTTCTTTGTATTCCTGTTCTGATCGGTAATGTTTACCGTTATTAATTCTTCTTCAAATTCTATCATTTTTGGTGTCGGCTCACTGCCTCGTCTTTCAACAGTAGCTGTAGCCGAAATCAAAAACAATTCAATAACATCGATCTGTGCAAGGCCCAGGGAAGACGATGAAATGAAATTGATTAAATTTTTGACCGGAGTTGAATCCTGAATTTCCTCGTCAAGATGTTTGCGTATGGATTTATTAATAAATTTTGAAACTTTGGCAAAAATATTGTCATAGTAGCTTTTTTGGGAAATCAGCAAATCCTCGTCACTGGTGACCAGGTTTATGGAGTCTTCATTTACTATAAATACCTGCAGCCGTTCTTCAGATTCATTGATTTTATAACCGTTGATTTTTATATTACCTGCTTTCAAATAAAAATAGCACTCATTATAATCTTCTGAATCCAAAAGTTTAGCGTCGCTCAATGATGGAAGCGTTAAATCAAGAAATGTGGTTTCGGTTATAAATCCGTCATCATCCTTAGCTTCTTCCAGCAAATCAACCCGGTATTTAAGGTATTCGTTTATTTCCATTATAATGTTTTGTCGCTGATAATATGTTGCTGAATTGCTGCAAGATTCAATTTATAAGACACTGTGTTTATGGCATCAGGCAAATCAGTCCTGATAAGTCTTGGGAAATCATTGCCGGTAACAGCATAGGTTACCAGGTTTAATGCGTTGAATTTTAGATGATCATAATCTGCAATATTTCTATTGGTAAGTCCTTTTTGAGAAAGAGCCGTTAACACAATGGTGTAATCTCCGAGTTTTGATGTTACATAATCCCGGATAGTTAAAACAATATCTTTTAGGGATATGCCATTCAAAGGGTCAGGGTTAATATTTACCACCTGTAATTCGAGATCTTTGCCTAATTCCGGCTGTAGCTGAAATTCGCTTGAAATTTTAACATGGGCCGCGGCCGCCACCTTTGTTTTAACCTCAATGTTTTTAGATTCTCCAATAAAATCATTTCCTGTATCATAGGGCCCCTTCCATGAATTTAATACATCGTTGATTCCTGTTGCTGGTGTTAAACTTAAAATGTCATTCAATACAATCAGTTCACCAAATATCCCTTTTATCGTATCGTCAGATAATCCGTTGGTCAGATTATCCTGAAAAAATTCACTCCATTTATAATAGGTTTTCAAAAACTCTGAAACATAAAACACAGCATCTGGCATAGTGCTTATCTTATTATAAATAGAAAAAATCAGGTCATCAAACAGATCATTGTACTGCTCATCAAGGAGGGTTAAAACAACCCACCTCGTGTCAGTGAAAAGCTCCAGGGACAGATTTTGCTTAACTGAAGACTGAAAATCTGCAAGATAGTTAGCCGGAAGTTTCAGAATAAGACACCTTTTCAGCTCAGCATTCCACCCTATAAAAAGGTCAGGTACAGATATGCCGTCGATCCTTAAAGACTTAATACTGCCCGGTTGTCCGACAGTAATTAATTCCCATTTTGCTTCAAGTTCCTGAATTTTCATACTGTGGAATTAGTCTTCATTTGTTTCTAACTTTTCATCCCATTCTTCAGCATCGTCATCATCAAGGTCATAATCGCCATGGACATATTCCCCTCCGGGATCAGGTGAGATTGGCGGAAATCCGATTGCATACCCAATCAATGGTACCTCCGTATTAATATTATTGTCTGAAACCATTTTATCCATCTCTCGGTCCTGTAATCCTTCTCTGAAAACAGATTTCAGGTCCATGAGATACACTACCAGCAATCCATGATCATCCGGCATGATTTCCCTGAAAACCTTTTCAGGTACAGAGAGACCTGCTGCTTTCTGTACATAATCCTGAATATTTTTCCCTTGAAGATATGCTGCTCTTTCCGTCCTGAAATCTGATATCGCTGATTTTTTTTGATCGGTACTTAATAAAAGATCGAAGTCTGAACCTGATGAAACAATATTTGCTGATTTACCAGATGCAGAAAAAATGCCTTTGGTAATAAACTGTTCCCTGAAATACGTTAGCGGTGCAGATTTGGGGCCTGATCTGACGGAGAGGCCAATATCATGACTGAGACCTGTTTGACTGTAGGGCAGTGTATTACCATCTCCATTTGCTTTTATGGCTATAGTCCAGTTCTTTAATTTGTCTTTCTCTGCGCATAGTTCTATGAACTTAATGATAGAGGGCATTTCAAAATCTTCAAAATTATTTGGCAGATTTAAAAATTCAATAAGCTGGACGGAATTAAGATCAAGTCTGAAAAACCGGTCATCATACGTTATTAGTGCCTTATATTTGTCTAAAAATTCTTTTAAAGCCAGCCATGAACCGTTAATTCTTTCTGCATCGCCGACTTTAAATCGTGTTGACTGAACTAACTGATCCTGGTATGACCAGTTAACAACTTTGGTGTTTTTTAAGATGGAAGGGCGGGTTATTTTAAGCGTTCCCGCATGTTTCCTTACCCTTAAAACGAAATCCTGCGGTGTCTTGTGAAGGCGATTCATTTTAATAAATTCAGCCTCCAGTTCCTCTATTGCCCGTGTGGTGGAATCAAATTTCTGAACCGCGTCAAAGGTGGTGAAGACCTTACAGCAATCGAGATAACCCGGTCGGTAACCAAACCACCTGCCCATTTGCAACAGTGTATCAGAGTAATTCGTATTTCTAATAAAATAGTTTATCGTCAGTCCTTCGAGTGTAAAGCCCCGTGACAGACGGTTACCACCAACAGCTATTATTTTCTTTCCATTACCCGAACTATCCTTTACATACTGAAGCTTATCGCCGGTTTCGCTGTTAACCGCTTTCACTTCAATTCCTTTCACCGCATCTATGAGGTGCCGCTTTACTTCAGAAAATGTTTTTGCCACAAGAAACTCATCTGTATAGCCTTCCGGCAGGTATGATCTTATGTTTTGGACAATGGTTGCATAATATTTATTCCACGTTTTTTCAAGTGTGCCGTAAATAAGCTTTTTATTGTTAGGTAAATCATTATTGATATCCTCTACAAGCTTATCTATATAAATTTTAAGGAGGCCTTTTGTCTTATTCTGCCAGGGTATGAAGCGGGAAATATGTACCAGCATCGTATGGTGCGGATTAAGAAAACCTGAATCTGTCATATCAGCAATTCTGCTTAACCGTAAGGCTATGCTAAGTACAAAACATTGTGCTGCTTCTTCCAGCGAACGGGGCAACTTAGCCGGAAAATCATCATTCCTCGTCGTGGCTCTTTCTGTTCCGTCATCCTTTAAAGTCCGGGATGGAAATTCCACGTCCGCATCATTCACTATTTCAACGAGAGGAATTTTTATAGCGTCATTTAAAACAGTCTCAAAAATCTGTTTTGCGCCAATGTAATTACTTGGCGGATTAAGTAGCTCAATAAAGTCATCCGGGAATATATTGTTAACCTGGCCGAAGTCCTTGTCAACGGTTTGACCGTTTACCTTATAGGAAACCGGCCATCTCAATGCACTTAAGCCATTACGGTCCTGTAGAACATTGGCGAACGGCGTTGCGGTATAGCCAAGGTAAGTCTTCCTCGTAAACAGGTTTAGCAGCGACCTGATGTGCCCGTTAATTTTACTGGCATAATCTACACCCTTCTTCCCGAGATTATTCAGTGATGCATTATCAGCTTCATCATCAATGATTAAAAAAGGGATGTCGTGTTTTTCCTTATTTTCATTCAAATAATCACTTAGCCAGATCAGTAAATTTTTAAGAACGCCGGTATTCTTTTTACAAACGAGAATATTTTTATTGTTCAATGAGAAGTCTGTATCCTTAACTGATTTCTTAAAATCTGACTTATAGGAAGTTATTGAAAACACCTGCCGTACACTCTGATCCCCCTGCTCACCAAATTTCCTCACCAGGCCAACGCCTTTGTCGCCTTTATTGTCTTTGGATATATCCAGAGAGCCTTCACCTATTACATCCTCCTCAATTCTTAGCTGGGTTTGGCTTCTCAGGTCTTCCATTATACCCGATAAGATGATTATAAGACTATAGCCGCAATCAATTGACCTGTTAATCACTGCGTTGAAATTACCTGTTTTACCTGACTGCACACTACCTACTACCAATCCCTTAACATAAAATGGTTTTTCAGATTTTGGATCGCCAAGCTTTGACAGTATCTTTTCACTGGAAACTTTAATTTCATCGACTACCTTTTCGGATCTACCCCTTTTTGACAAGTATGTTAGGTACCTGTTGATATAATCATACTGGATATGCTGTTTGCGTTCTTCGGTCAGCCAGGTTTTAAAATCCTTTTTGGTTAAGGATGTTGACGGATCAATTTCTATGGGGTTGACTGATTGAAATTCCTTAACGGCAACATTGTACAAATGCAGGAAGGTCACTTCATCCAAAGCGGAAAGGCCGGGAAAAAAAGTTCTGATCTCTGTGATTTCAGCTTTCACATCCTCAAAAAAGGAATGCGAAATATGTTCTTTTTCTTTTGCCTTTTCCTTTATAAATGATTTGATAATTTCAATACATTCGGAGTTTGTCATTATGCTTATTTAAGTAACTGGTTGATCTGATAAGGAATAGTGTCTATACGATAACCCAAAGCAGGAAGTATAGCTTCCTTAATACTTTCCTTGCTGGTGCCTGCATTAAGTAAATTCTGTATGGCTGTGATTAAATCGGCCTCGTTTGCTTCGCTGTCTTCTTGTGATTCAATATTGAGAAATGATTTGTCTTCATGCACCTGACGTATCTTATTGACACCGGTATTTATCATTTTAAGTAAAATCAAAAATGACTTTTGCTGCTCTGTTCCCATTTTCTCTAAAATCATTCTGATCAGCGGGAAATCCTTGTTCAGCTCCAAAAGCATTCCTTTGTTTGAGGCCTTTCGCTCAAATAACTGAAGCACCTGATCTGATTTTCGTGACGAGATAGTGCGTATGCCACGATTGTAATATTCTTTTTCTGCCTGTTCCTTTAATTCGGCGATGTATTTTAAAAAACCAATTTTGAGATCGTAGGGTATTATTATCTGAGATTTGGCAACATTCAGATGTAAAAGGTTATCGACTTTATTCCCAACCTCAACTTTTAGCCGGGCAAGCTGAAGGCGTGGTGATTTGCGGATAATGCCATTCCATCCGCCAAACAAAATTATTCTGTCGGCCCGGTAAATATACAAACCCTCCATATCCATTAAACCACGGCTTTTGGTTGTCCATATATTATTACCCTCTTTACTTTCTTCGATGCTTCTTACGGGCAGTATGAAACCTTCAAGACTGATAACATCTGATTTAAAGTTCTTTTGTTTGGATTCAATTAAACGCAAATCAGTTTCAGAAGCGGGGAAGGGATTAAACGGTTTGACTACAATATTATTTACCCGTACGACCAGCGGGTCTTTTTGCCTTTCCATAAACCTGTGAAAAACTAGTGACAGATATTCTGTAGTAACTTCTGTAATCTGGTTTTTCAATGATTCACTTTTATCCTTTCCTTCCAGGTAATCTTCGAATTTATAAAGCCGCTGCCAAATAACAATAGTGCTGGCATCAAACTCAGTAAATCCATTAAAAAAACCCCTGCTTAAATACTGATACTGTTCAAGCAGTTCGGTTATTTCCTCATCCGTGTTGACAATAATTCGCCATTCCTTTTTTTGTTTAAGGTAATCCACATCCCACGTCCTTGCAAAATATTTTGTGGTGCCCTTTAATTTGGAAATTACGGTGAATTTTCTGGTCTGTGCAAAGGAAGCTGTTTTCATTCCTAGCCCAAACCTGCCAAGATCATTCTTGTTCCTTAAACTTTCCAGCGAAGAACTTGGAAATTGCATGCACCTTTTTAATGCTACCTCATCCATCCCCGTTCCATTATCAGCAAGAAAAAGTGTAAAAGGAAGATTTTCGGTATCAATAAGTATTTCCACTTTATCGGCTTCGGCGGACACGGAATTGTCTATCAGATCACTCAAGGATGTTTCCAGAGAATAACCCTGTTCTGCAATGGACTTGATAAGGTATTCCGGAGAAGGCACTGCATCTTCAAACAGTATTTCCCCGGCAGGCTGGTTTTCCATATTAACTATCCGGTTATCAATTATTCAAAGTTTCTAATATAGCGCTCTTTTCCACATTATTATTTTAAAAAAGGCTATTCACATCTATAGCAATCTGATAAGCTATGCGTGGAAAACCGCATTGCCGATCCGTGAAAACTATCGGTTGTGCTGCCATATAATATATCATAATCCGGAAAAATCTGTACTTTACGATGTAAAATAGTCTAATACTTTATTCCTTAATAGATACAAAATCAAGTTTTGATCTTTGATAATGAATATTTAATTATTTCAAAGTATATCGAAAAGAGCCAGTATGCGGCTTTATTGTTTATAAATTGGAAAAATTCATCACTGTGAGGTATTTCGTGACTTTGAATATTGTGACGCTCTGAATTAAATAGATGGAAAAATCTGTTTCGGATCGAAATAATCAGAGAGCCCATTTCAGTATAATTAATGGCGAGTTTACTAAACTCGACACAATCGTCTTCTTTAATAATACTAGAGCCTTTAAAACTGCAGATATCTTTCAATTTTTTATAATATAATTCCTGCAGTTCGGGTACTCTTGGATTGTGTATTATATCAATATCAATTGTACTTTCTTTAATCGGGTCGTTTTCAAATATCTTCTCAACAAAGGTTTTAAACACACCCAGTTCCCCTTTCCCGCCATCTTTATCGTTTTTTTCAGTAGCTGTACAACTACGGAGAAATTCAAATGCGTTGCCAAAATCGCTAACTTTAGATACGTATATTAATGGGAATGGTATCGAAATTACTTCAAGTGTTCTATACAAATAGATGAAAGCCGTTGTGTGTGATCCTTTCCTTTCATAAAATATAAAATTTGAAAGTTCGTTCAGAAGCCTTAAGTAAAAGCTGGTGTTTTGATTAATGAATACTTTGTCACTAAAAAGCGCTGCAAAGTCATTTAATGGCACGTCTGGTGCTAAATATTCTTTTAGCTTCTCCAACTCATCGACACCTGCCTGAAGATTTTGCAGATCAAGGTAATTTATTTCATGTAAAAAAGATGATTTTTGAAATATCGGGCTTATTCGTACTTTCCCAAGGGCTAGTCTCAAGATTACTAGCATAGGAGATGACACCGTTTTACCCGAATTATTTACTATTAGCGAATGTAATACTGGAGCATAATTCTTTTTTAAAAGGGTATCATTAAAGGCAAATGGTTTGATACTCATTTTGTATTTAAAAAGCGGTTAGTTCTAAAAATTTCTCAATGAGATCAGATTCAGAGTAATCTTTAGTATCCTTGTAGTTTTTGATGAAGTAAAAAGTAAGTTCTCTTCTGTACTTACCAATATTAACTTGAGATGGTTTTATCGCTTTGAACGCTAATTCAAATGTTGCCAAGGCTGCCTTAAATGAATCGTTACTTTCCGAATTTATTAAGTCATAGGACGTCTTTATGCCACACGAAAAACCAATAAAATTATTAGACAATTGAAACCACACCTTAATATATGAATCATCTGAAAATTTATCGACCAATGATAGAATTTGTTTAAATCTAACATCATTAGCTTCAATTTTGGTAGCTAAAATTCTTCCCACCAAGATTTCATCCATTTTTTCGTCAATGATCTTATTATTCTCGTTGTGGACATTATTGGTCAGAAATGCAATGTACCCCTTAACTATATCGGCAAAACTGAATGCGTCCTTAATCGGTTTCTCTGATTTTTCCTTTTCTGTCTGAATGTTAATTTTTAAATGCGCAAAGTCAAACAGTTCCTCCGTAAGTATTTCGATCTGATGCTTTGCAGTCATTGGTTTCTGACCATTGTTCAGTGTTATCATCCGGTATAATAACATATCTTCATTAGCCGCGATAATTACATTAAAATATATAGGTTGTTCAGAGGGGAACAATAATGGAGCATTTTGTTTCGCGCGGTTAAGTGTTCTGAGGCGCTGAATACCATCTAAAATATATCCGAATTGGATATTTTCAGTTATGTAAGCAGCCATCGCTTCCAAATTTTCAAAGGAGGGGCTTTCTTTTACAAATGCTATAGTTATTGGGGGCATTACGCATTTGTTTATTATATCACTTTCTAGCCTTTTGTAAATTTTATTATCTAAAAACTTACGTTGAGCGTCAAATCTGTCGATTAAGGGATAGAAATTTTTTAAAGCATAATCATATGTAGAATAACCGGCAGCGACCTCGCTTTTGATTACATCATCAAACGTTTTGTTAAATATATTCATCTTCCTTTTCTATTATTCGTCTTGTTTTGATTGGTGGAGGTCATTTAACCCTTTTACATCGTTGACTTGTATTTTTCAATCTTCTTCTAAATTAAATTCTTTCCAGACTTCAATAAAATATGGACAGGCAGGTATAATTTTTTTTGTTTCAATATCACCTTCAAACTCTGAAATATTTTCAAGTTGTTCTATTTCGTCTGCTTCGGAGTCTTCATTTATATCATATAAATAAGTCAAGTCCATAATTACTAAGGCTAAAACATCCTTGTCCGCTACTTTTATTTGAAATAATATGCTCTCATGTAATGCCGGTGGAACTTCCTCATATTCAAAGAAAAATGAAATTTCCGAGAGTTTTTGGCCAGCATAAGCAGCCAAAATATAATCATATGCAATATCCTGTCGTTCACTGAAATAGAGTTTTGAAGTTTTAGGCACGTGCACTTCTATGATTTCACCAGCTTCTGAATCCACCAGTTCCGAAATCTGAGTGGATGAAAAATCCTTTAATGCAACTATATCTATCATAAACTATTGTATAAATGAAATCCCGGGCCTATTAACATGCGATGAAAGTTGAGCAATAATATCGAGAAGGAGCTCCCGCTTGAATCTGTAAACTACCTTTTTTGCTTTTGCTCCTTGTACGTCCAGGGCATTGAACAGGTGGAAGTCAAATCTAAACTTATACTGTTTACCATCAATATCAAAAATAGGCTCTACATCGTAATGATTGTTTGCTTTTGAAATGAGATTAGCAGCATGGTCTGCCGGGAATAACACCCCCGGCAAAGTTCTTGACCGTTTCCATTTATTCTGTGCATAGTCGCAAACTGGGGAAACTTCTAGATCAATTAAATAATAATCAGCTTCATTACCTTTCACTTCCTTAAAAAAGGTCTTTAAATATTTTGTCTTTTTTTCATTAATAGCTTCAACGTTATAATAAATATTGCCCGGTATTAGCTCCTGACTTGGCAATAATTCTATGTGTAATTTTGTATTAAGGGAATACGGCAAAAATTTATATTTTTCTGTGATGGTAGAAAACGCCTTCTTATCTGTAGCGTCAATTTTAGTTGATTTTTCAAGTCCTGATTTAAATCCTTTTGTTTCCGTTGGTCCGAAAAGTTTATTCTCATCTTTAAAAAATGAATCTTTTCCATCAGAGGATTTAAAAATGTAACTACTATTTTCAATTTTATCAGCGATTATCACATCAGATATTAGAGTTAAAGAGGCTGGCAATACTTCGTTTTTTATTTCGGTTTCTATATTGTCAACAAGGGAGGTGTTTAATGTATTGATTGCTTCCCTTATTAAAATATCATCAGAAACAATATTCTGTCCCACTCTTGCAACTCCCATCCTTTTAAACACATTTTTCATGTTTATCTCCCAGTGCTCATTATTATTTACAAGAGATGATACATCAAAGACCATTTTAGCTGCTGCTCTCTTTATGAGATTCTCCCAAATCACAAAAAGATGAAATGCGCCGGCTTTCTCAAGCTCTGTTTTTAGTTGACTTTCAATTATTTCAACAGCATCAGACTTGACCACGTATTCCGTTTTAAATTCATCATTCAAAGCATTTGCTACAGCAGTTTGAACGATTTCCACATCGTCAGCATGGAGCTGACCTTCAAGTAAGTCATTTAGTTTTTCTAAAAAAAAGTCTGGCTCAAGTGTTAATATTCTTTTACTTTCTAGGCAAGCAGCTTTGTCAAAATTGACTACGCAGGCGGGAATAAGATGGTTATGTTGGTGTATTTCCTGCATTACTGCTTTGGCATAAGTATTATACTTTTTGCTCCATATCACCAGCAAATAAGGACCATTATGTTTTGAAATTATTTTCAGAAGAACGTTTACGATAGACTTGGCAATCTGATTTTCATCGCTGGTTTCAATTATTTGGAGGTCAAGAAATAGCAGTCTTATATTTTGTATTGGCTCTGCAGGCAGTTCTTCTTTTACATTACCCTGATAGTATGTCGTGGCTATACCTTTTTTTGATAACGCCTTTACAATTGGCAAAGCCTGATCAGGCTGATCATCAATTATAACAACGGAGCCATTTTCAGGTATTAATTGAGGCTCCTTAGTTTCGGTTGATATGGCTGATTTCATTGCTGGCTTCTTATTTTGAAATACGGAACCCAAGTCCCAGGATTGCACCTGTGTTAAAATCTTTTGGAACATCAGCTTTATCAGCTCCAGGAAAGAGTAATTCTCCGCCATTGCTTTTCATTATTTCGTCTGCAATATGTAAACCTATGCCAATGCCATCTTCCTTATTAGAGATAAATGGTTTAATTGCATCTTCAAAAGGTATTGTAAACCCGGGGCCGTTATCTGCTATCAAAATAGTTAAATAGCCATCTATACTTTCAGTAATATCTACAAATATTTTCTTGTTCTGGACCTTACCGAAATTCATCCACCATATGGCGTTATCTATAATATTGATTATAGTTCCTGTAATCAGGCTTTCGGAACACTTTACTTTTGTTTCAAAAGCCTTTTCATTTTCATATGCTGTAATAATCTCTACTTCATGAGCCTTTAATCGAAATTCGACATTCCACAAAGCATTTGTAATTATTTTTTTTAGATCAGACTCTTTCCTTGATTTCCTTCTTATAAGTCCGCTGTATCCGTCAACCAGTTTACCAAGATGCCACGTCAGTGCTTTAACCCGTTCTCCGCTGTTGGGTTTACCCGCATCTTCTACAACATAAAGTAACTCCTGGATTATTTTTTCAATCTCATGAATTACAATACTTAAACTTAATCCAGCGCTGGCACTGCGGATATAGACATCACTTATTGTCTTATAATCAGCTGCGATCTCATCAATTATACCAATGATTTCAGATCTGTTTGGGGTATCCGGTATTAAACTCCGAACCTTTTCACGTAAAATATCGATATTATCTACAACCGGAACCTTTTTTGTTTTTCCGGAATAATGGCTTCTCAGTTTATCCTTGTCAATGTTCCGTTGGGTTATTACCCGGCTTATTGTAAAATGAATTGCTTTAAAAAACTCGTCATAAGCATCATTTTGCAAAAATCCCTCCCGGTTGGTCTTCTCAATCAGGTCTTTACTTTCAATTCTGCTCAGTTGTATAGCGCCAATGACAATATTGTTACTGATTCTTGCAGTTGGGAGATTTACCCTGTCAATATCGAGACTTAACCAATCATTACCTGGCTCACCATAATCATAAACCCGGATACCGTCCCGGTAAACACGCATTCCTCCGTTTAACTTTAGATAGTCCTTTAGGCCCTTTCTGTCTTCTACACCTAATGAAAGAATATTGGCGTCAAAATCAAATATTAACATCTTGATTTTGATTTCGCCAATTTTATAATGGGAAAGATCAATATCCCTTATGACCTTTTTTTTCTCTTTTTCATCATAAACTCGTTGAACCATGTCAATATTAGTCTCAGAATGAACCCGTTCCTTCAGGTCAGTCATGGAAGCATACGGAGTAAACTCATAGTCAAGAGTTGTAATCTGATTGGCCTTAATTATGATATCCGCCGAGAAAAGTGCGCTATCGACAATATCCTTGAATTTGAGCAACCCGGCCAACCATTCTTGGCGGTCAATTTTAAATAGAACCTTAAAAGAGTTTATAGATTCAAAAGGGGAATTTAAAGAATTTACAGCCCTATAAAGCTCTCTTACTGCACCCCGTGTCCAGGTAGTCCTTAACGATTTAATAATAATTTTCGTACCACGCTCACCTTTACCGAAGACCAGTGGTTTTCTTTCAACTAAATCAATTGGAATTTCATCGAGCGATTGATCATTGTCAAAATCTTTCCAGTTTATTTTAAGATATGCTTCGTCGCTGTTTGCGGTTTTGCTGATAAGCTCAATTTCCTCTCCGAGTTTATGTACGCCAAATCTCCCGATCCCCTTTTCTCCTAAAGGCATCCTATTGCATGGGCTTATGAATTTATCGTCATCTATCTGATTTTTTTTATAAGTAGTCCCTGGCTGTAACCAAACATCTTTTATCAGATTATAGTCCATCCCAAATCCGTCATCCTCAATTATAATTTCTCCAAATTTTTTATTTTCAAGATTGTTTAAGGTAATAGTTACACGGTTTGCGCAAGCATCGTAGGAATTTTTAATCAATTCAAGTAAAGCGATACTTTCACTTTTGATTAATTGGTCACCAAGCTGAAGTATTAAACGGGCTTTGGGTTTAAATCCTAAATCATTATCCATCGTTAAATATTAATCAATATAAAGGTAAAGGTATATTGATGGTTTATAATTTAAATAAATATACAATGTTTAGAATAACAAACTGGGTTCGAATTCTATAATTGACTTTTATTGAGTTTTATAATCAAATAAAACTAAATCATTGTTTGTCGCAGAATGTTCGGGATTTAATATATTTTCGACAATCTCGGAAATCTGGTAAGCCAGATATGGGGGAACTGCATTCCCAACCTGATGTAATTGTGAAGTTCTGCTTCCGCAAAAGTAGTAGTTATCAGGAAAAGTTTGTATCCGCGCTGCTTCTCTAACTGTAAAACTCCTACATTGAACAGGATCGTAGTGAATAAAATAATGCCCGTCTTTAGAAATGTGGCTTGTTACTGTTGTTGCAGGTTCACCCGAAAGTTGCACACGAAATCTGTCGCTAAATTTTCCTGACTCTGCATTGTCGTGATCTGGTATCAAGTCTTCGCCATATTTCCTGTAGTCTTCCATCCTTGGAAATTTATGGAAGATATTAGTGTATAAACTGGCAAAAAGGTATCTTTTTAGATCCTGAACGAGATGAGCTCTTGAAATATGCTGAATTATACCACCGATATTTTTATCGTTATACCATTCGAATAACGAATGGCTTTTGTCGATAGTTTCGTCGTTATGACTTAAATAAGGTTTGCCAACATTTCGGGGATAATTATCATTTAACGTCACAGTATGATTTAATTTTCCTAACGTGTTTATTAACTCATTGCCGTATTTAGTTATATAGGTTAACCACCCTTCATAGGAATCTTTTAATGAAGTGTAAAATCTTTTCTTTTTAGGCTTCCCCTCGACCATATGAGTCTCACTATGTGAAAATTCGCGGTATATCCCACTTCTTACGGCCGGTAACCCGCCTATTATTGATTTAAGATTTACCTTTTTCTTTGGACTCAAGATGCCTGGTTTTCTTTCGATATCATTTCTGAGTCCCAACAGGATAACCCTGTGACGTTTTTGAGGGATACCATAATCTTCTGCTTTTATCAGATAGTCGCTATCTTTTTTGACATTACTTTTAACTAATGAATATATGGTATAAGAAGCTGATTGATACTGAGGAAATACAGATGAGGGGTCTTTTAAGTCTCTTAGAATTTTATGAAAAATCTTTTCGTCATTTAATTCTGCGGATAAAAGCCCCTTAACATTTTCCATTACAAATATCGCCGGTTGATGGCAGGCTATTATTCTAAGATACTCCTTATATAGGTCAACTCTTAAATCATCTTCATGAATGCCACCAACCCGTGAGCGACCGGCCATTGAGTAGGCTTGGCAAGGAGGTCCGCCTATCAGAACCCAGTTATTATTCCTATCCAGGCCTGATCTGATCTTATCATCAATTTCATCAATTGGCGTTTCCCCCAAAGTTGCCAGCATTGCTTCTTTTATAGCTTCCGCATATTCGTCAGGATAAAAACTGTATAATTCAGAAATAGTAATTTCTTCTTTTAGAAACCGATAATACTCAGTTGGTAATTTTCTAAATGGAAATTGACGAACAAAAGATCTGAGAGTTAACGTTTGATGAGCAAATAAGTCTTTTTCAATAGACAATTTTATATCAAATATGCGAATACCATCTTTATCCGTACGAGAACTAAATCCTTCGGCTAGTCCGCCAGGGCCTGCAAACAAATCAATAATCGGAATTGGCATTTCAAGAGCTTCAAAATTTGAATGCCTAAGATAGCAACATTAAACCCTTAACAAAACAGCAAAGTAATAAAATCCTATGGGTTATAGATGAAAAATTATTTTTTTTATTTAGCTGTATTTAAGCCTATTAGATTCGTCAAGATAATCTCTTTAGATTTGTCTTTTAAATCACATTCCCATAAAGTAATAATATTCCATCCCAATTGCTTCAGTAACTCCACTGATTTTGCATCATTAATTATATTGCCATTTATTTTATTCAACCACCATTCTGTGCGTGTTTTCGGCACGACAAAATACCTGCATCCTTCATGCCCGTGCCAGAAACAGCCATGAATAAATATAACAGTTCTATATTTCGGAAGGACAATATCTGGTTTACCAGGAAGTTTTTTATCGTGCAGGCGGTAGCGGTATCCCTTAGAAAACAAAAATTTCCTGACCAGCATTTCGGGTTTAGTATCCTTACTCCGAATACGGGACATATTGTAACTTCTGACTTCTTTAGAATGAACATCTGCCATCTTTATATAATATCCTAAACAGTTATAATGTTCATTATTCCGGAATATATTCCTGGGAAGGAAGCGGAATAAATTTATCCAAACCCGTTTCAATTAAGAAAATTTCCTGCATGATGTTGTAAATGTCTTCGTTAAGCTTTTCACAAATCGCAAATGATTGTTCCATCAATGTGTTTCTTAATAAAGCTTCGTCCGGTGTATAGGTGTCTGCGCCTGTTTCCACGTTCACGTAGTTGTTAAAATCTTCATCGGGATGTACATTAGTTCCCTCTTCCACCAATTGTTTAGTAAAAGTTTTAACTTCCTCAAGTGTCTTAATTTCAGCGATCATAGTAGTTTTTTGGATGAGTTTATACTTAAATATACAAAAATTTCCTTAGCTTTAAGTATGGAATTTTGGAAAAATTCGGGGTACGATTATCAATCATTAACAGCACTATCAGAGGAACAATTAGTATTACTCGCCAATGCAATGAACCGTGAAGATATTATTGAATGGTTAGCCTGGAATGATCCGAATGGCGTTTACAATGATGAACAGTCATTAAAGGAATTGGGAAATATTATGTCCCATTCGGAAGGCCTGGAGATTCTATTGCGGCAGGTTGAAGAAAATAGGGTGACCTGACCGGTGATTAAAAGTACTTTAAAAGAAAAAAATTCTTAAAAATCCATCAACTCCTTCAACGGCACTCCCAGCCCTTTAGCCAGTTCCACTAGCGTCGTAATATTGCAATTAGCATTACCATTTTCGATCTTGCTAATTTTGGCCCTGTCAACATCACATCTATAAGATACCTCTTCTTGGCTTAAACCTTTTTCCGTCCTTATTTTATAAATAAGTTGGCCAAGAGCTTTTAATATCTTACTATCCTTTTGCTTCATGCTTAGATGAAGAAAAGTCGGCTTAATAGTTAAATTAGCTTGTGGTAGAACTGCCACAATTTTAAATTCATTTCTATTTTTGTATTGAAAAAAGACGGCGGTAATTTTCTTAAAGAAGCCATCATGCAAAAAAATAGGACTCCCGAATTTTTAAGATACAAGATTGGAGAAAAACTATCTTGGGAACCGAACATTTATGTCATTTTACTACTGGTGCTGTGGCTGTTGATTTTTTTATTTAGTTCCTAAAAAATCTGTAGTTATTATTCTCCAATAATCAAAGTTTTAAATTATTAGTTAAGCTTATAGCTTAATTTACAATTGTTGGTGTAATTAGGTTTTTTAAATAAAAGCCATGAACAGAAATCTAAATTACGTCGCCACATTAGTAATTCTTTATTGTTCCTTCGCAGCAAAGGCACAATTAGCTGAAAGAGTTGAAAACGGTATGATTTATATCAATGACGGTTCCTTTAGGCAAAATCCAAAGAAATACGTTTCGCTTGCGGATAGTCTTGATAGGAACATTAAAGCAAATAGCAGGGATACAACCAGCATGTTCTTCAGATCACTGCTTTATTTGAGTTTTAATAGTTTAATTGCTAAGCCTTCACCAAGTGATAAAGGAGCCTTAGATAATTTGATTATCGCAAAGGACTTGGTTGAAAAAGCAGCAAGTTTAAAAATGAAAAGTTTTAATTTGAAAATATTGCGAGCACAAATCTATAAGGAATTAACTTACAGATTTGCCGGTGATGAATCATGGATGTACAATACAAAACAAATTGCAGTAAGGAGAAGACAATTTGATATTTATAAAGAAATGGCCAATAAGTACTACGATGAATTGTCAATTTTGGATAAGCAAAATACTTATGATTACGAAAAATTAAAAGTAAAAACAAATTATCCTTTTTAATACGATCGAGGGTTAATCTTCTTTTAATAGATGACTTATGTCTTTTTGCTCCACATTTTGTTGGGCCTCTTTAGTAACTATTTTTAAAATAATTTCTAAATCTATATCTAAAATCTGAGCCAATTTAACAAGGTCTGAAATAACAAATTTTTCAGGGGAAACACATTTTGTCATGTAACCACCATAGTTAATACCAAGAGCAGCCACTATCCCAGTTGGATACATTTGGGTAAGGTCCTTCATTCTCTTAATTCTGCCAGTTTCAAACATTGAAGCCATAGAAAGCAATGTGCTTTTTAACTTTTCCTTATTAATTTCATGTTTTTTTCCAGCCATTTCTTTAATCCACTTTATCTTCTATGAATTTTGGAAAAGCAACTGGCTATTTCAATTTATAATTTCAATTTGATTATAAATAATTGCAATATGAAATTATAATTTTATATTTGATTAATTATAAAACTGTTTTTAAGAATTGGATAGTTGAATTGATATTCAACGTGATAATATTGATAATATTTATTACATATTGTAAATTCGCAGTTCTCGAAAATCAATATTGAGCACTGTTAAAAACGAGCTTCGCCGCTAAATCTGGTAAATTTGACAACGCGAAGTAAGTATGGCATCTGTTCCCTATACAAGCGATAGGGTTCGGTGCTTGCTTAACTTTTGTGTTGGGCCTTTCCATTTAATGGATTGGTTGGCTTTACCAGAGCCAAGCGGCAAAAGTTGGCAGGTTACCGAACCCTATTGTTTTTCGTAACCATCCCCCACTTCTAAAAAGCTCTTCAAAACTTTATACGATGAGCCGAAATGGAACTTTTTTCAATTCAGACTGGGCCTTGTATCATAACAGGTACCAACATCTATGTTTGTCTTTTAA
Organism: Bacteroidota bacterium; assembly: GCA_048498695.1. Lineage (GTDB taxonomy): Bacteria > Bacteroidota > Bacteroidia > Sphingobacteriales > Sphingobacteriaceae > Mucilaginibacter. The sequence goes on along the minus strand of JBEHXM010000011.1, from coordinate 25,963 downwards.
GCTTTATTCAGCGTCAATAAAAAATCTCTTTAAGAACTTAATAAAGTCTCCTGATTGATCAATGGAATAGGCAGCCTCAGATCAGTTTTCTAGTTAATTACGTTTCGGGGCTGCCTTTCCTTTCTCTTTTCCTTTTATTATTTATCTAACCTTTCTATAAAATGAAGCTAAAAACTGGCTTCCAGGGATTGCTTTTGTCTTTTCGGAAGCGAATTAAACTGAAAATCAGTCGATCAAATTTTGCTAAAGACCCGGAATTGTATTTTGCCGTTGGCCTGGTCATACTTTGGTTGGTGGTTTTCATAATCATTCACATTAAATATTTAAATGTTCTCAAATGAATAAATATACTTTAACTTTTTTATTTCTCCTTTTTACTGGCGTATTGATTGCACGAACAAGTGATTGTAGAAATCTTTATCGGCATTCGTCTTTTAATTCCTTTTATAAATTTAATGATACTTCTAAGGCTTTAAAAATTGGAGATAAGGTTCCCGATCTACAGTTAAATAATATTATTAATTATCCGCACACAAGTGCTAAAATATCAGATTTCAATGGAAAGGTACTGATCCTTGATTTTTGGGCAACATGGTGTGCCCCCTGCCTTGCTTCCATGCCCAAGTTAGATTCCCTGCAAAAGCAGTTTTCTGGTAAAGTACAGGTGCTCCAGGTCGCATATCAGCCTGAGAAAGTCATCAAAGATTTCTTTGAAAAGGCAGATCGTCAGGGAACGAGGATTCCTAAGTTATCAGGAGTTGTGAATGATCATATTCTGATTGATCTATTTCCTCATACCTCTCTACCGCATATTGTAATTATTAATGGGAATGGAGTTGTTTCGGCAATCACAGAGGATTCCAAGGTGAATGCCGTAGCCATTGAGGAATTGTTGACGACTAATCATTTGGCGTTACCTGAGAAGGTAGATGAAATTCTTCAAAAATATGATAACCGCTTACCTCTTTTTGTTAATAGCAATGCAAATGCTGGAAATAGCTTGATTTATCATTCCATGCTATCCGGCTATGTGCCTGGTCTGGAGGCAGGTTCAACACAATACCCTTTGGATTCTGTACACGGTCTGAAAATAACCCTGAGAAATATCCCCTTGCTATGGCTTTTTAAAACTGCATACCAAGAACGCAAGGTCTATTATGGTAAAAGCCGCACGATAATCCTGGTAAAGGATACGACCAGGTTAATTAATAATTCAGTAGGGGAAGAATATACAAACTGGTTGAAGGCCGGAAACGGGTTTTGTTACGAACTTGTTGTGCCTCCTTCACTTTCCGGAAAAGCGTATGCTTTAATGCAAAAAGACCTTACATTATTTTTTAGCGATTACAAAATTGAAATACAGAAGAGGCCCAAAGTATGCTGGGTATTAATTCAAACAAAAGGCAAGAGCCAATTGACAACATCAGGTGGGACACCCAGCAGCTCCTATAGTTTTACTGGCTTCAAGATGCATAATGTTGGTCTAAAAAACTTTATAGATCATCTGAATGCGATTTATATGCAGGACTCGCCATACCCTGTACTGAACGAGACAAATCTTAAAAAGCCTCTCGATTTAGATGTTGATGCCAATCTGCATGACATTAATTCTTTAAACCACGGGCTTGCACCTTATGGATTACAATTTATCAAAGCGAGCCGATCGATTGATGTTTTGGTAATCAGCGACAACCCAACCCATTAACCTCTCATTAAACTTTTTATGAAAAAAATATTCTTTATTATTTGCAGCCTGTGTTTGTATCAGGTCGGATTAGCTCAAATCCGAATGCTTAGCGGTAAGGTTACCGATGATAAGGGCAGCCCTTTAAATGGAGCCACTATAAAATTAATTAATCGGCCCGAAGCGACTACAACAGATTCCACCGGCAAGTTTTCCATTCAGGTTCCCAATAGCGGGTTTTCATTTACTGTCAGCTATGTTGGCTTCAAATCAAAGATCGTCCAAATCAGAGGTGCGATCCTACCCTTCCAATCTGTAACCCTAATACGGAATACAGACCTAAAGGAAGTAATGGTTTCAACAGGTTATCAGGATCTTTCCTCTGAGAAGACAACAGGTTCCTTCACAGTAGTTGGTAAGAAGCTAATTGACCGGAAAGTAAGCACAGATATTTTAAGCCGTTTACAGGATGCAGTGCCTGGTTTGATATTTAACCGGGTAGGGCCTGGGAATACAGTTAATGCAAGCATTTCGATAAGAGGTACAAGCACCATTAACGGTAACCCTGAGCCCCTGATCGTAGTTGATAATTTTCCTTACGACCAGCCAATTTCCAATCTTAATCCCAATGATGTAGAGACCATAACAGTATTAAAGGATGCTGCAGCAGCTTCGATTTGGGGTTCCAGGGCTGGAAATGGTGTAATTGTCATTACCACAAAAAAGGGGAAATATAATCAGCCGGTCGTAGTGAATTTTAACTCAAATATAACTTTCGGAGCAAAACCTGATCAGTTTTATTTGCCCAGGATGTCGTCATCCGATTATATTGAAATGGAGAAAAGATTGTTTGCAAACGGATATTATTTTACCACTGAAACGTCAATATCAAAAACTCCTTTAACACCTGTAATTGAATCGCTGATTGCTCAAAGGGATGGTCAGCTTACTTCTTCGGAGGCGAACAAACAGATTGAGGCATTAAAATCAGTTGATGTCAGGAATGATTTAGATCATTATTTCAACCGCGAAAGCATTAGCCAGCAACACTCACTCAGCCTGAGCGGGGGAAGTGCTAATCAAAAGTATTTCGTTTCAGCCGGATACGATAAAAGTTTGCAAAACCTGATTGGCAATCAGTTCGACCGTTTTACTTTGAATGGTACGAGCACCTCCGGTTTTTTCAATAACAAGCTTGAAGTAACTTATGGCGGCTACTATACAGAATCTGATCAGCAGACGGATAATCCCGGAACTACCAACTTAGGCTTGTCAAATGGCAATGGGGCCATTTACCCATATGCGCAGCTTGCTGATGGAAATGGGAATCCATTAACAATTGCCCGTGATTACAGGCTTTCATTTGTGGACGCTGCCACTCAGGCCGGATTGCTTGACTGGAGTTACCGCCCGCTACAGGAAATTGCTTTAGCAAATAATACGATGAAGACCACCGATTTACGATTAAATGCAGGGATGAAATATCATATCCTGCCAGAGCTTAATGCAGAAATTATCTATCAATACGGGAGGACAGTCATTAACCAGCGGAATCTTAACAGTATTGATACTTATTACACACGGAATCTGATAAATAATTTGACCGAAGTTAATACAGATGGCAGTCTGACCCGCCCCATTCCTTTAGGAGGAATATTGGACTTAGCTAATGGAAATGCAGTTTATCAGAATTTCAGGGGACAGCTTAATTATAATAAAGACTGGACTAAGAATAGCTTGACGGCAATTGCCGGCTACGAAATAAGGGATAACCACAACCTATCCGACACCTACAGGCTTTATGGTTATGATCCGGAGCATGCCACAAGCCAGCCAGTTGATTATATCGGCACATTTCCCCGGTATGTAAGCGGTAACCTTCCTTATGGCCAAATCCTTAACAATGATAATGAAACCGATCTGACCGACCGTTTTATTTCCTATTACGCTAATGCCGGATATGTTTACAATAATAAATATCAGTTAACAGGAAGCGTCCGGTTAGACCGTAGTAATATTTTTGGTGTAAATACCAATCAAAAAGGCGTTCCGCTATATTCTTTCGGTTTGGGATGGAAAATTAGTGATGAACCTTTTTATAAAATAGGTTTGCTTCCGCAGCTAAAACTAAGGGCTTCTTATGGGTACAATGGGAATGTGGACAAAAATTTATCAGCCTACACAACAGCCCTGTATAACAGCGGCAGCAATTCCTTAACCCGTCAGCCCTATGCAACCATCCAAAATCCGCCCAACCCGGATCTCAGATGGGAAAAAGTAAACATCATAAATATTGGCCTAGACTTTAGTTTTATTAATAATATCATTACCGGCTCAATCGAATATTACCATAAAAAAGGTATAGATCTTATTGGCACAAGCCCTTACCCTCCTTCGAGCGGCATCTCAAGCCTTACAGGGAATTTTGCAAATACAACAGGTCACGGAGTAGACCTTAACTTGACTACAAAAAATGTCAACCATGCTTTCCATTGGGAAACATCATATTTTATCAGCTTTGTAGCAGATAAGGTGACCAGGTATACTTCTGCAGGAACGGTTTCGGGTTCAAATTTTATCGACGGTGGCTATCTTCCAAATGTGGGAAGGTCTCTTTATAGCATTTACAGCTACAAATGGGCTGGCCTTGATCCCCAAACGGGTGACCCGCAAGGATACTTGAACGGTGCAGTAAGCAAGAACTATGCTGCAATCAGATCAGCTGCCACCAGTGACAATATCGTTTACAACGGTTCAGCACGACCGACAGTTTTCGGGGCCATGTTAAATACATTTTCATGGAAAGAATTTTCATTATCCGCTAACGTCAGCTACCGCCTTAATTACCATTTCAGAAGACGTTCAATAACTTACGGAAATGATTATGGCTTAAGTTCGCGAAACGGTGATTTTGAAAAACGATGGCAAACGACGGGGGACGAAAAATCCACGCAAGTTCCGTCACTCCCCGCCACACCTAATACAAACCGGGATTACTTTTACACTTTTTCTTCTGCCCTGGTTGAAAAAGCGGACAACATTCGTCTTCAGGATATCAATTTCAGCTACAGCCTGAATAAAGAAAAAAATCACTGGATTCCCTTTCACACGCTCCAATTATACGCCTACATGAATAACGTCGCATTGTTGTGGACCGCCACGAAATCGGGACTCGATCCTGATTACAATAACGTTATTCCACCTACCAGAACAATTGCATTCGGGATTAAAGGTTCCTTTTAAAATTTTACAATCATGAAAAGATATATTATAATATTAGTTTCTATTTTGGCTGTCGTTGCATTGCATAGCTGTCAAAAGGAGTTTTTGGACAAAAAACCAAATAAGGCGTTGCTGGTACCAACTACCTTAACGGATTTTCAGTCTTTGCTGGATAATCTTGATGTAATGAATGTCGTGCCTGGCATTGAAAGAATTGCCACGGATGATCTATATACCAACGATGATGGATGGCAGAATTATTCAACAGCGGACCAGCGTAACAGCTATATATGGGCCAAAGACATTTATGAAGGAAGTTCTTCCGCAGATTGGAATATCCCTTACCAGCAGGTTTTTTATGCTAATGTTGTATTGGACGGACTTAAAAAGATTGACCAAAAATCCACCTCTGTCACTGATTTTAATCGGGTAAAGGGCTGCGCCTTATTTTATAGGGCATTTGCCTACTACCACTTGGCTCAGCTATTTACCAAACAATATAATACTGCAACAGCAAGGCAGGATTTAGGAATTCCTTTACATCTGACTTCCGATGTAAATCTGAGGCCAGGAAGAGGAACGGTTCAGGATGTGTATGACAGGATATTGCAGGATTTGAATGAATCAGCCGCCTTGCTGCCGGAAACGGCAACCTTAAAAAGCCGTCCAACTAAGCCCGCTGCATTAGGTTTTTTATCAAGGGTTTATCTTACAATTGGTGACTATGCTAATGCTCAAAAATCGGCTGCTGATTGTCTTCAATTAAAAAATGACCTCATCAATTACAATGATTTGGATACCACTTCATCCGGTCCGTTCCCGACTGACCTTCCAAACGGCAATGCGGAAGTATTATTTCATGCGGTGTCCCTAAACTATGATTTTGCCTATTCCTCAGAAACAGGTGTAGACTCAATATTACTTAAGGCTTATTTGCCAAATGATCTAAGACGGCCTCTTATTTTTTATTTTGCTTCGGCCCCTTTTGTTTCTTTCAATAATGGATACACCAATGCGGGCTTTTTTGCCGGAGTGGCAACGGATGAAATTTACCTGAATCAGGCAGAGGCATTGGCAAGGCTTAATCAGGGGACGGAGGCCATGAAGATTTTAAATTTGTTATTGCTTAAACGTTTTAGGACAGGAACCTTTACTGATCTTACTGCTGCCTCATCTTCCGAAGCACTTAATGTAATCCTTACTGAAAGGAGAAAAGAATTATTTACCAATCAGGGTATTTTAAGATGGGTGGATTTAAGAAGGCTTAACCTGGATACTAAATATGCGATAACATTAAAGCACATAATTAATGGGAAGGTCTATACTTTATTGCCTAATGATGTCAGGTATGTTTACCCAATACCGGATGACGAGATAAGAAACAGCGGGATCGCACAAAATCCGCGATGAGAAAAAAATAACAACCTCCATACATAAAATGGAGGTTGTTATTTAATGCAACTATGGATTTAACCGGAAGTTTCCTGCTTTGGTGTTCGTCAGGTCACTTACCTGGGTAGGCATGGAGGCATCATCGCCGGAACATACGTTTGATGAGGTCAAACAACTGTAAGTCCCATGAGCCGGATGTGCAGAATCATCCTCAATTTTACCTGTGATATTATCAAAGGTTTGAGTTGATTGAACATAACCCCAGCGATCAATTGTTGAACCGGCTTTAAAACTGCTTTGAGTAACTGCGATACCCATACCACAAACAATGGCTAAAATGCCAAAAGATAGTTTTTTCATGATTAATTAAATGCTTTATTAAATCAAAAAGCATTCGGAAAAACTTTAATTTAAAATTGATTTTTGCCTACTCTGTTTTCGGGTTTTCGGCTACTCCTGTGCTTAATACTTAGCCTGGCTAATAATTAAACGACTGATATTTTATGGTCTTTATGGTTACTTAAATTCCTTTCTTTTTTGGAGTGATATATAGCGATCAGGATTATTGTTATGTAGGCAAGATTAAACACAAGGTGCGTTGGCCAGGTCATTTGCTGAAGTATACCCCCACAGGAACATGGCACCCATTTTAATGCGTTTATAAGTCCAAGACTGATATATACCGTAAAGGCAAGCATTAGAAAGAGCGAAAGAATTAGTCCTAATTGCAGTGTTCGCCGAAAGAGAATTAATACCGCAACGGCAATCTCTGTTGCAGGCAGCGTATAAATCAAAATTGATTGTAAAAAATGTGGCAGTGGCTGATTGGACATAGAAATCTTAAATTCCTGAAATGATAACAGCTTGCTTGTTGCTGCATAAAACCACATGAGGATTAGCAGAAACGTTATGCCTTGGATTAAATATTTCCCCCCTTTTTTCATCGTATTAACTAATGATTAAAGGTATGTTGGTCAAAATGACAGAAAATGTCACTCTTCTTTTTTTATGAAATATTTTTTTTGGAGTCGGTCGAACTGAATATCGTGACCCTGATCGCGAAGATGATTAAGCATGCGCTTGACTGTTCGTGTGCTGCAACTGAATTTCATCGCAGCATTCTCTACCGACCGGAAACGATTTTTTTCGATCAGTTCCAGAATATATTCCAGCCGTTTTTCGTAGGATCGATAATCCATTCATACTCCGGTTTGGGTTAGCAACCGGAGTATGAAATTGGAAAATTAGCCGTGGATAGTCTATAAGTTAAACTTATAAATTACTTGTGAGAAATATTTGAAGTGTCACTGTTAAAGACATTGAGGCCCTCGGGTGGGTTTTTTAGCCTTTTTTTGACTTTTGAGGTCCATAACCCGCTGAATTTTTTGATCGTCCTCCAGAAATATTCAGCATTTATGCTGGTGCCGTTTTTAGGTTTTGGCATCAGTTCGAAGGGTGATATCTCCAGTATCTCGGCAATTTCGAAAACACGTTCCAGGGTGATTTTGGTTTCGTTCCTTTCTATGTTTGAGTATGCCGCCTGAGATATATCAAGGGCAAATGCCATATATTCCTGGCTATAGTTTTTGATCAGTCGCTGTATTCTAATTTTTTCACCAACGTTATCCATTATAAATTTTGATAGGTTTATGCTATAAGCAAAAGTAATAATTTACCAGTTATGGTTTTAGTATTAAGCAAATGTTAAGAAGAATTTTATCCCGATTCCTAATAGTGGGAAGTCATAAAATTTTTAAGCATGAAAAACTTAACTGATGAAGCCGCTAATGAACTAAAAGGCGGTCTTAGCCAATGTGCATACAACATTGGTTTTTCGGCATCCATAGGCGGATTGTTCGGTGGTGCAGGAGCTGTGATCGGAGCGATCACCGCAGCAACAGGGCCGTCTTGCCTGGGATTATGGTAATTGAAATGTCCAGGAAATGACCGGAACTCCCGGTCATTTTTCATTTTATCAGATGAGGAAATAAAATGAAAGTAGCATTAATACCGCCTAATGCCCCAAAGAAATGAAGCTCATGATTGGTCACCTGATCCTTTCTTTTTTTCTGATGCCATATTAATAGTACTATATAGATCAGGCCCCCGTAGATATTCTTAATCCCCCCGATTCCAGGTAAGTAAAATGCGATAATCTCAGGCTTCAATATTATAAAGCTGAACAATACCCCCATAATGCTGCCTGATGCTCCTGCACTCGAAAAATTAAAATCATTCCGGTGCCGGATCGTTGTGTAGGCAATGCCGCAAAAGTAACTGAAAAGGTAAATAAAGGTAAACTGCAGACTTCCCCAGTGTGACCGCTGGTTTAGTGTTTCCTCCAACCCCCCTCCTCCCAGGCAGAGCATAAATTCATTCATAATTAAATGGATGATGTCATTATGTACCAGGTCAGCAGTGAACAGTCTGTAATACTGATGATGTTTCACGATGCTGAATGGATGCAGGATCATTTTCATGAAAAACGACTGCTTTAATAAGGAAATGGCGCTGAAAATCGCAATAATCAGCATTAGCAGGTAAGTAACCGGAATGCTGGGATTGAAAAAGCTTGAGGTTAGGTGATGCATATATTTTATTCTGTTCTACACAATCAGTTTAACTAATAATTTACAATTAGCTGTAATTGCGTATGGCCTTTTACCGCCTGAAATTTACCAAAAATTCTAAGGCAATGAAATTTATTGTAAAATCGAACATATTAAGCCTGCTAATCTTGCTTGGTATAACCTTCTCCCTAATCTATATAACCAACAGGTATATTCTCACAATTAATTTTTACGAAAATAGTGGTGATCCTGTTTCGGGCATTCCGGAACAGGAGGGACAAGTTTATGACAATCTTCAGAAATGGATTTATCTCTCTTCAGCATTATACCTGTTGATCAAGTTGTTCCTGATTTCCCTGGTACTGTATACCGCGCTTTACCTGTCAGATCACACCGTAGATTTTGAGCGGATTTTTAACATCGCTATCTGGGCCGAATTTATCTTTTTTGTGCCTGCTATTATTAAAATAAGCTGGTTCCATTATTACTATCCCAATGGCACTTTAACCGAATGGCATAAATACTATGTATTGTCTGCCTTGTCTTTCGTGGACTATGCACCCGCTGATTATTATTATGCCCTGCAAACCATTAATGTCTTTGAAATTGGTTACTGGTTTTTATTAGCTTTTGGAATATATAAGGTGTCAGGCATGAATTATGATCTCTCATTAAAAACAGTCGTTTTTTCTTATTTGCCCGCTCTTTTTATCTGGGTTTGTGTAGTGACCTTCTGTTCATTAATGATGTTTCCTAGTACAGGCTGATTTACTGCAGGCTATAGTTTCAAATAAAATTCTATCTCTAATTATATACCATTTATGAATAAATTACGTCATATCAGGAAGGACTTTGTCCGTCAAGTAAGTGAAAATGATTGCGGAATAGCTTGTTTGGGGATGATCCTGAACTATACAGGGAGAGGGTCGGAGATCTCAATTATACGCAGCCATATTAACATCGCAAACGAATTGTCCATGCTTGAATTAAAGAGGATTGCTGAACAATTTGATATTGCATCTCAATGCGTTGAAATGGATATTGAATATCTGCGTGATATTTCTGTGCCATGCATATTACATACAAAAACCATTACTGGTCAATTCCATTACCAGGTTTGTTACGGTGCTTTTAAAAAACAAGGGAAATACAAATTTCTGATGGCCGACCCTGCCAGGCAGGTTTATATTTTGGAGGAGGAACAGTTGGAAGAGATCTGGCAGAGTAAGGCAGCTGTTTATTTCAATAATTTGAAAAAAGCTTCTCAACCCAAGTTGCCAAATCCGTGGATTGCACTGTTATCTGCCAATTACATTCCGAAAGGACTATTTATAAGCATCCCATTTTTAAATCTTTGCTCAGTGTCACTGGGAATAGCTATATCATGGGTTTTGCAAAAAGGCATTAACGATTCTCTCGCAGACAAGAAAAATAGCCTTGTTATAGGTATAATCCTTTTATTGTTGATCATAACCATTTCAAAAAGCTTATTTTCATATATCAAACAGCGGATATTAATTATATTAAATAATTCTGTAAACGAACGACTTGTCAGGCATTTAATAATTAATACAGTCAACAAGAATTTAAAACGCAGTGATGGTGGGCTGATTTCAATTAAGTACGGTCTGGCCGAAATTCAAAAAATTCAAAATGCGCTTTCGGTATTTGTGGCCACGTTGCTTTCAGATGGTTCATTGATCTTGTTACTGGTATCGGCTTCCATTTATACATTGCCGCTTTCTGGCTTAATTCATATACCTTATTTAATCTTGGTGGTTTTTTTGAAAGTAAGGAGCCTGGCCCAATTCTTATTTGATTATGCGCATTTAAACCAGTTGAGCGGGATAACTGAAAATTATTTAGCAAGTGAAACGAAATTGAATGCTGATTCTGTTGAAATAACGGCAAACCGTATCAGGTTTCACGAAGACAATCATAAAAGGTATCTCAAATTTGCCCGTTCAATTGCTTACAGGATCAGTAAAATGAATTTGTTATACGAATGCCTTGGAACCCTAAATGTCATCCTAACCCTCTGCTTGTCGCTAATCAGGCTGCAGCAGCAGGAAATATCCTATGGCACATTTATGGTTCTGGTAATACTAAGCTATTTGGTGACGAGTTTAATGCCAAAAATTGCTAACGCACTTTTTGTTATTGCAGATGGCGCTGAGGCTTCTGTTTTATTCAAATCTAATATTCCGGATGAAGTAGCCTTGTAAATCAGTCCGGTTATCCTAGTCAAAAGCGACGCTTAAGACTTATTTCGAGCGACCCATTGAATTTTGCATTACCTGACTTGCGAAAATCGCATGCAGGGATAATACTGCCTTTATCTTATTCTAATCCAATCATCATAACAAAACTTTTAGCAGGCTAAATCTCCTGCCACAAACCTCTTTTGACTATATGAACCCAATAATTCAAAATCTAAAACTCGCATTAAACGAAAAGCTTATAGGCGGTAAAAGTCTTGATAATCCATTGGAAAGACTCATCTACGTTCTGAAAAACATAGACGATACGATTGCAGGGATCAGGGAATTCTTAAAAGGATATACCTTCAGTACTTCTCAGGAAGAAATCGAATTCTTTAAATATGTTAAACCTGAAATATTAGCCCACCGGATTGAAGAAGGGCTGCGTTACAATCTTACCGTTAATAAACCAATAGGTACGGCCGAAATTCAGCTGATCTATTTTGAAGAGGAATTGAAAGCTCTGTATAGCTTTTTCAGGATGAATGCCTTTTATTACCAATATTACCGGAACAAATTCTCCGAATTGGACTCCGTATTTTTCCTTCGCAATACTGTCCCCCTTACTGTGCCGATTGCAGATATTATCATACCACCTGAAGCAGAATTTTCTACCCCAATGAGCTATTTGTTTTCAAAGTTTATCGCTTATGAAAATGCGCAGTATTATATCTTGGAACAAATCGCTGAACTGCAAAATCCGGGGGGTAAAAAATCATCAGCCACTAATGATGCTACCGATCTCAAATGGACGGGGGATTCGATAAATATAGTTGAACTGGCTTATGGGTTATGGCTGACGGGCCAGTTAAATAATGGCAATGCCAGTTTAAATCAAATCGTACGATGGCTGGAATCCAATCTCCATGTTTCAATTGGAATAGTCCAACGTCGTTTTGACGAGATCGGACGGCGTAAAAGGCTAAGTCCCACTAAATATATCGACCAAATGAAAGGTACTATTTTGGAAAAATTGGAAAAGGAGAATGGTCGATAGAGACTTATCTGAATTGCGTATTCATTAACCAGTACTTTATGGCCTCCAGAGAAAACAATCTACATAGTTTCGCTACGTCCGTAAATCTTATTAATGTTGTTGTGGTTGTTGTTGCTGAATTGCCTGAATCATTTGTTGGATTTGCTGTTGTTGTTGCTGATTCATTGGCTGCGTCTGCTGTTGAACCTGCTGCTGTGGCTGTTGTTGTGGCTGTTGCTGCTGCATAGGTTGTTGTTGCTGCTGCTGATTTTGTTGCTGTTGCCATTGCTGCAAAGTTTGCTGCTGCTGCTGATGCCATTGCTGTAATTGCTGTTGTTGCTCAGGTGTAAACAACGTCGGTGTTTGAGTTTGCTGTTGTTGTTGCTGCTGTTGTTGCCATTGTTGTATTTGTTGCTGTTGTTGTTGATTAAATAAAGTAGGTTGTTGGGCCTGCTGTTGAACTTGCTGTTGAATAGGCTGTTGTTGCTGGACCCATTGCTCATAAGTTTGTTGCTGCTGGTCATGCCACTGCTGTAATTGCTGCTGTTGGCCTTGATCAAAAAGCGTATGTTGGGGGGTATTTATTTCATACCTTAGGCCTTGCATATCAATTGAGTTTGCAGATGGAATTACCAAAGGCTTATAATGATTATAATTATTCACAGCAATAGCGATTTCATTTCTCGTCTCATTAAAAATTTGGACCAATTCATCATTGCTTTTTGCCAAAACATCCTCCAGAGAAAGATTATGCTCATTTGCATATCGTTCTAACACGCTTAGAAGCAGAATCCCATTTTGGTACTTCCCCATAATTTGGTCTACCTCCCGTTTTTTTTGTTCCGAAGCATTTTTATATTCCTTTGTGTTTTGATAACTTAATTCAGATTGTGGCCGACTAAAGTGCTTTTGCATAAATCGATTATTGGCCTTTTCTACCACTTCTGCGTCAGATGCCGGACTTCTTTGAATCCTTTGGTTTTCGCTCTGCAACCGAAGGATAGTTAATTGTTTTTGCAAAAATTGTTCATAGTTCTGCTGATATTGTTGCTGCTGGCTGGCATTATAATATTTTATATCGTTGTCCTGATTGACCTTTCCAAATACCCACATAGCGCTCCACCATCCTGGAAGTATGCTCGAAACTTGCAAACTCGTTTCCGTGTTTAGGTAAGTTTTTGTCCAATAGTTTTTTAGCCTGAAATTTGGCGTACCTGAAACGGGCTCTAAACTCCACATAGCACTCCACCAACCAGACTGTATATCGGTACATTGAAGGCCATGTTCTGTATTTAAATACGTGCCTTTCCAATAATTTTTAACTCTATATAAATTGGTGCCGTTAACGGGTTCTAGGGACCACATAGCACTGAACCAACCGCGTAAAACGTTGGAAGAATTAATATTGCCTGTTTCGATATTTAGGTAGCTATTGCGCCAGTAATTTTTAATGCGATATAAAACCAATTGCTGACTGAATGAATGTGAAATCCAAAATCCCAGAATTATGAGGATGGCAACTTTTTTCATATGATTTGAAGTAAAGGTTTAGAAAAAAGAACAAATGTAATATACACAATTTCTTACTTCCTGTAAAAATAATTCATTTCAAATTCATAAATAATCAATGTCATTATATTTCTAGCAATTTGAGCAAAACGATCAGCAATTCAAGTGATCCTGTTTGCTAGGAAATGATTTTTATTTTTCGGTAGTACCGAAAAGCTCCTCAATTTCCCTTCCCCGATAGCTTCACTTTTGACTCCATGAAGCTGAATGAATTAATTGTCATCTTAAGAATTGCAAGCAATCAAAGCGCCGGAATGGTGCAGTTGGCTAAAGCAACCCTGACAGACAATTTCTCAAAATCCCAGGCTTACAAAATCTACGGCCGCAGCAATGTCGACCGATGGATGGACGAGGGACTCATCTCACTTTCTGACAAAAAAATCAGCCGGTCCAGGCTGGAAGCTGTCGCAGCATCCAGCAACCGGGTTACCTATCTGCCCGTGGCAGAAAGGTAGGATAAGAACTGACTTATCCGGCGCTCTTTGACATCGGGGGATGAAGCATTATCCTGTGCGAACAGGAAATATTGCGAAGGTGAGATCATATCAAAATTCCGAAAACGCATAGGCAGCCGAGAGGCCGCATCGTAGGATGCGACGTGAGTAATCCCGAATATATACTACCGGCAGAAGTGCATTACACGGGTTCGTTCCCCGCTGCCGGTACATGGAAATCTCCTTTTTTCAACTGGAACTGATCGTACGTGAAGCCGCTGAACTGGGAACTGTCACCGCTATGGTTGCCTCCGGACGGCTGAAACCCTACCTGAAAAAATCAGAAGCCTTTAAAATTTATGGCCGGGCTAATGTCGAGAACTGGCTCAAGAATGACCTGGTTACCCCGCGTAAAGACGGTGACCACTCAGCAGCCTGGCGGCTTGACCGCATAGAACTGGAAACGGTTTCCAGGTCGATCAGAATATTTCAATCACTCTTAATCAATTAACTTATATGACTCAGCTGTTAAATGCCAATGAGCTGAAGGAACAGGGTTCGCTCATTGACTTGCTTTCAAAACTCGGTTTTCACCCTGCGAGGAAATCCCCGAGGGAACATTTTTATTTCAGTATGCTTCGTGACAATGACACCAAACCGTCCTTTTGCGTTAATGACGAATTAGGCGTTTGGTACGATCACGGTACCGGTAAAGGCGGGAATATCATCGACTTCGGTTTGGCTTATTGGAAAAACCTTTCCTTTCCTGAAGTAGTCGAAAAAATCCAGGAAGTATCCGGGAGTGTCCCCGTGATCAGGTCAGGAAGACCGCGCATGCCTGTCAAAATTCCTCATTATATCGTTGAAGAATGCAAGGATATCGGTACCCACCCGGCTATCACAGAATACCTCAAAAACCGCTGCATTTTCGAACCGGCAAAAGCAAACCTAAAAGAGGTTTATTACTACGTCGAGGATACTAAAGGCGACCGCAAGTATTTTTTTGCTGCGGGATGGAAAAATGAAAACGGCAGCTGGGAAGTTCGTAACAAATATTTCAAGGGCTGCCTGGGGCAGAAAGGGATAAGCTTTGTTGCCGGGGATGATAAAAGGGCCGTCGTTTTTGAAGGCTTTGTCAATTACCTGAGCTGGCTACAGGTTAATCCCGATGCTGCTGAAAGCAGCATTATATTGAATTCATTATCCCTGCTTAAGGCTGGTATAGCTAAAGCCAAACTTTTTTCCTCCGTTGACCTCTACCTCGACCGGGATCAGCCCGGTCATCAGGCCTCAAGGGAGTTTATCAGGGCACTGCCTTATGCGGCCGACAGGTCGGCTGTCTATGACGGCTACAATGATTTCAATGACATGCTGGTCTCGTCAGCTCAGCGGCGGGTTTACACCCGCTGAAGTCTATCTTTTTTAACGTTTTCCTATTCAAACAGCCTTTTGTTTTTTTAACGGCAAGATGTCTTTTTGTCCGACAAAAATTCCCTGCGGAATTTTCATCATCCCAAAAAGAATCTTGCCCTACGGGGTCAGTTGAAAAACTTCGCAACTCGTTTTTTTATGGGTGATCTTGAAAAATTATCCGGGAGGCCCAAATTAGCGTCGGGGAAACGGACAAAGAAAATTGATGCCCGGTTTACGGAGGACGAATATAACCAGGTGCTGGCCCTGGAAAAGGAATTGCAAATAAGCAAAACCGAATTGGTCAGGATGCGCGTGTTGAACGGCGCCAAACAAATCGTCATCAACTCGAAAGAGTTAATTCAGCATTTGGATGCGATAGGCGCTGAAATGGGCCGCATCGGGAATAACATCAACCAATTGGCCAGGCATGCCAACGTGCTCCATTTACAGAATGCCCTCTCAGCGGATGTTGCCGCCCGTTTTAATGAGCTGCTCGATGATTATATCAGTATCCAGCAGCAATTGGAAGCAGCGCTCCGGAAAATTATCAGGGCAATGGCAAATTGATATAGAGTTATTCAGCTTTACTGAAATATCGATCTATGATTACTTAGTTATTATGCTGCAGGGTTATAAAGTTACCGGGCTATTCAGCTGATTGGCTATATCGTTATAGTGTTACGCAGTTACTTCGTTATAGCACTGGATTGTTAGCTTGTTATAAAGTTACCCGGATACATTGTTCCGATGTTACAATGTTCATTAGCTGTACGGATATATGGCTATACGGTTAGTCTGCTCTGCTATTACATGGCTATACTGTTATCAGATTAGTTTGTTAGCCCGATCTTTTGCTGCACAGATACACCATTCGCTTGCTGTATGGATATTGAGCTACTTTGTTATATGTTTTCCTATGATCGCCAAAATATTGGGTGGTTCTGCTTCATTTGCCGGCGTCAGTTATAATACGAACAAGATCGACAGGAATAAGGGTGAACTGATGTTGGCCGCGAACTTCGGTCCTTTACAAGGCCTTACCAAACTCCGTCCGCAGGATTATGTCAATTACCTGAAAATGATCGCAGCCCTGAATAAAAATATCAGTGATCCGCAGTTTCATGCAACGCTGTCCGCAAAGGGAAAGGCTTATGACAAACAAACCCTGACAAAGATCGCAGCTGCCTGGATGAAGGAAATGGGTTACGGCGAACAGCCTTACCTCGTGGTATTTCATAAGGACACAGGCAATAATCACATACACCTGGTATCCGTTCGGGTCGACAGAAACGGTGTGAAAATTCCTTCGGATTTTGAAAAACGGCGCGCTGTAAAAAGCATCAATAAAGTACTCGGTTATGAATTCGCTTTTGGTTACAAGTTCAGTACCAGGGCGCAGTTTTTTATGCTGCTGGAAAATGCAGGCTATTTGGGCGTTGATCCTGATGAGCAGTTAATACGTGAAAAGATCGATGCTTATCAGCTCAACAAAGCAAGGGCCGGTCAGATTAAGGGCATCCTCGAAACGATGAAAAACGATCAGGATTTCATTCAGAAACTTAAAGAAATGCACGGCATTGACCTGATCTTTCATGCTGCTGATGGTAAAAAACCTTATGGTTATACCATTATAGACCATCAGGGAAAAACAGTATTTAAAGGAAGTGAAGTTTATTCCCTTAAATACCTCTTAGATGCGGCTGATCATCAACCCCGCCCTGCTGCGGCCGGTAATATAGTAGTTGAACACCCCGTTGCAGCGGCCTCTGTCGGTTCCATCTGGATAGCAGATGACGTGGACGACCAGCAGATCCATGGCATGCGCCGCCGCCGTCAAAAGACCAACAGGAGCGGCCTTAAAAGAACATAATCGCTCCTGTTAGCTTCATCACCCTGGAAAACAAACAACAGGATGAAAACGCAAGAACCAACACGCGCTAATCCAAACACACAATTTATGAATATAATTATCGGCAACCAGAAAGGGGGCGCAGGGAAAAGTACGCTCACACTTTTACTGGCCAACTACCTGTCCATGGAAAAAGACTGTCCCGTCACCGTTATAGACATGGACTACCAGCAATCAATATCCCAAAAGTTTGATAAAGCCAAGATCCTCGAAAATGATGAGCCTTACCAGGTGCTCCCTGCCAGCCTCGAAAGTTACCCTGTATTAAAGGGCATCCTCGGGAGAAATAAAACCGACATCGCCATTATCGACCTGCCGGGAAAACTGGACGATGACGGGCTGATCCCTGTCTTTAACAGCGCTGACCTTGTGATCTGTCCTTTCGCCTATGATGAATTCAGCTTTGAATCGACGGTCCTGTTTACCGTGGTGCTCCGGAAGATCAACCCCAAGATAAATATGGTATTTATCCCGAACCGGGTGAAATCAAATGCCAGGTTCGAGATCATGCAGGATGTAAATGAACAGCTTTCCCTTTTCGGAAAGATCACCGGTATATTACCCGACCGCGTGGATTTTCAGCGAACCAGCACCTTCCAGACACCCCCGTCTCTTATCCCGATTATCGAACCTGTTTTTGACCAAATCTATGCTGATTATATATATGGAAAACATGAAATCGCTGGCTGACCAGCTCCGTCAGGAATTGGGAAAACCCGCAGACAAAACCAAACCCAAGCCCGCAAAGGGTGGCGGCAAGTCAAAGCAGAAACAGGTTGAATCAGCCATACTCGAGGCCATACTTGCTTATGACAACAGTGCCAACAAAAGCCTGGTGCATGCCCGTTTCGATGAGTCGACCGTCCGCCTCATGAACCAGTTTAAAATGGCGGCTGGTGTGGATGTAACCCGCCTGGTATCCTTCGCAGTAAAGCACCTCTTTGACACTTGCCCCGAATTAAAAACCATCATTAAACAATTTATCCAAAACTCAGAATTATGAACTTGATCAGATTTGCCTTATGGCTCAGCGGAATTTATTTGGCTTATTACCTGGCCCTGATATTATGGGATATCCTTCGCAGCGGCCGCACTATGGACAGCAGCAGCCCGCAGCACCTGACTTTTACGGAACACCAGGAAGCTGTTCCCCGGCTGCTTCTACCGGAGGCAGACCTCTCAGGGTCCGCCGTCATTTCTTCGGGTGGTGTAAGCCTCAAGCAGCTGTACAGCCTTGCCAAAGAAGAAGTGATTGAATACACTAGGGCTGTCAGCTTTTCATGATGAGGGCCTTACAGGTATGCCTTCTGCTCCTTATATCATTGCCTGCATTTGCTCAGCCCGGCATCACTGAAATGCAGCAGGCAAAACAGGATCTTTCATCCACATTTTTTTCAGCCTTTGATTTTTCATTAGTAGCTGCCACCCTGCTGGGACTAACCGGCGCGGTCAAAATATACCATAACTGGCAAATGGGCAAAAGGGAAATCACCGCAGACATTGCGGCCTGGTTCTTTGCCGCCATTTTTATGGTACTGTCGGGTGCATTCCTGCGGGCGTTGTTCGGGATCTGAACGCCTGGTCAAATGTACCTGAAGCCATCTCTCCGGTGGCTTATAAAAGATCTCCGTCTGTCTTTTCAATCCTGGTTTAATGTTTAACAAAACAAAAAAATTATTGGCATCAGCTGTCCTGCTGGCGCTTTCTGTTCCTGCCTTCGCGCAAAACGGTGTAAATGGGCTCAACACCGCCACAACTACCCTTAAAACCTACGTCGACCCGGTAACCAACATTACCCTCGTGATCGGCGGCATCGTCGGGATCGTCGGTGCGATCCGGGTGTATTCCAAGTGGAACTCGGGAGACCAGGATATCAACAAGGAATTAATGGGATGGGGCGGCTCGTGTGTGTTTCTCGTGGTCTCCGCATTGGTCATCAAAGCCTTTTTCGGCCTGTAATGGCAAGAAAATTCGCTGTTTATAAGGGGCTTCAGAAGCCCCTTATTTTCAAAGGCTTCAAAGGGAAATTTATCTATTGGGGCATCGCCTCTCTCTTAGCCGGGCTGGTTTTCGGGGCATTGACCATGACCATGATCAATATGTGGCTGGGTGCCCTTGTCCTTATTGGCTGTGTCGTCGGCGGGATCGTGTTTACCGCCGGAAAACAGAAAGCCGGACTCCACACCAAGACCCGCACGCACACCATTCAAATCCTCAACCATTATGGCCGCAAAAACTTTATTTAACATCCCTTATGCCGGGGTGGATCATCATGGGGACTATGACCTGCTGATCGGCCTGAACGGAGAATTTTCTGTCGTCATCCGCATGACCAACCCTGTCATCCGCTATTCGGCTTACCCCGCAGGTTATGAAGAGTTCCACCGCCTGCTGATCAACGTGGTAAAAGTATTGGGGGACGGTTACCTCCTCCAGAAACAGGATATCATCAGCCGCTCCGCCTATCATAGTATACCGGCAACGGAATACCTTCAGCAAAAGTACAATGAACATTTCGACGGCCGTGAATGCCTGAATGTGACCACCTACCTGACCATTACGAGGCAGGTAAAAAAAGGCGCTTTTTATGTCTATGACCCCAAAGCACTAACTGATTTCTGCCAGGCAGTCGGAAAGGTTATTGACCTTATGCCCGCTGCATCTGTTCTTAATGAAGGACAGATCAATCAGCTCGTTTTGCAGGTGTTGGGAATGAATTTCCCAGACAACAGTTTAAGCCTGAACAACATTGTGCCTACTGAAACAGAGATCAGGATGGGTGAAACCTGGGTGCGTAATATCAGCCTGGTAAACATTGATAGTATAGACCTTCCGGCCGAAGTCAGCGCTCACATTGAGCTCAATGAAAAGGAGTCAATGAAGGGATTCCCGGTAGACTTTTTATCATTCCTTTTTAACGTCCCCGGATGTGACGTTATCATCTTCAATCAGCTCATCGAGATACCCGACCAAGTCGGTACCCTTCGGAAACTGGAACAGAAAAAGAAGCGTCATGCCGGTATTCCTGATCCTGCTAACCTGATCTGTGTTGAGGATATCGATCAGCTTCTGACCGACGTGGCCCGTGAGAACCAATTGCTGGTAAATGCTCACTTTAACATATTAGTAGCTGCCACGGAGTCCGCTTTACAGAAAGCGGTTAATTTCATTGAGAGCTCACTGTTTCAACTGGGCATCATCCCGAGTAAAAATGCTTACAACCAGCTCGAACTTTTCCGCAGTGCATTGCCCGGCAATGCCATTGAACTGAAATCCTATGATTGGTTTTTAACTACCTGCGATGCGGCCGCCTGCTTTTTTTTTAAGGAATCACTGCCAAAGGATGAGCCCTCCGATTTCCTGATCCGGTTTACCGACCGCCAGGGTATCCCGGTTGGAATCGACCCTGCCGACCTGCCGATGCGAACCGGTAGGATCAATAACAGGAATATGTTTGTTCTTGGTCCAAGTGGTTCAGGGAAAAGCTTTTTTATGAATGCGCTGATCGAGCAACTGATGCTGTACAACATGGATATGGTCATTGTTGACACCGGTCATTCATACTCCGGACTTTGTTCATATTACAATGGGAAATACATCACCTACAGCGAGCATGAACCGATCACCATGAACCCCTTCAAAATGACGGAACAGGAGTATAATATTGAAAAAAAAGATTTCCTCGTGACCTTGATTGCCCTGGCGTGGAAAGGAACTGACAGTGTTATGAGCAGTGTCGAGCGTGATGTAATTGCCAGTGTCCTCTCTTCCTATTTTACACTTGCATTTGCAGACGGAAGTGAATTGAAATTTGACACCTTCTATGAGTTTGCCTTAAAAAAAATACCCGAAATTAAAGAACAGGAGAAGATCCCGTTTGAACTCGATGAATTCAGGTATGTCTTAAGGAAATTCTATAAGGGCGGCGAATTTTCATCCATATTAAACCAGGATGCTAATGAATCGCTGTTTAATGAGCGTTTCATCGTCTTCGAGATTGATAGCATAAAAGACCACAAGATATTGTTCCCATTGGTGACCGTAATTATTATGGATGTATTTATCCAAAAAATGCGGCACCGCAAGTCACAGAGGAAAACCCTGGTCCTTGAAGAGGCATGGAAGGCACTGGCTTCACCCGTAATGGCCAATTTTCTCCTTTATCTTAATAAGACGGTAAGGAAATTCTGGGGCGCTTTAATTCCTGTAACACAGGAATTGAATGACATGTTGGGAAACCCCATTATCAAGGAAAGTCTGATAAGCAACACCGATACGATTTGCCTGTTGGATCAAACCAAGTTCAAGGATAATTATAACGACATCGCTGCATTACTCTCCATCAATGATACGGAGCGGCGGAAAATATTTACCATTAATCAGTTAGATAACCGGGAAGATCGCGGCCGGTTTAAAGAAGTTTACATACGCCGGGGAGCAAGTGGTGAGGTTTATGGTGTTGAGGTGGCCTTGCAGCAATACCTAACCTATACCACCGAAAAGCCTGAAAAATCGGCAGTGGAAATCTATACTTCCTTTTATGGCTCTTACCCGGCCGGTTTGGATGCTTTTGTACGCGACTTGCATCAGAGCAAATTGCCTGTACCGGCATTTATCAGCCATGTTAACCAGGCAGGTTCACCTTTAAAATTGAATTAACTATGAAAAAGTTTATTGTAATACTATTATGCATTACCATCAAAATGGCGCAGGCGCAGGAGTTGGTAGTCGATCCGGCAACCTCCGCTGCCATTGCCATCAGCACCTCTACCATTAACGGGCAGCTGAAAACTACGAATAATAAACTCGACCTGATCCAGAAGGGACAGCTTGCGGTAAGCGGACAGTTGGTCATCGTCAATGACATGCAGAACAAAATTTACAAAGGCTTGAGCCAGGTTGCCTCGGTCATCAGCAACCTGACGACGATCAAGGAAATTGCTGAATGCGGTACCGATATTATCAATGATGTCAGCGCATCTGTGAAACTGGCGCAGTCCGACCCTGTATTGCTGCTTTTCGCCGAACAGGGTGCCAGGGATTTTGAAACAAGGGCGACAACCTTAGCAGCTGATGTCAGCGCCTTTGTACTCAAAGGCGGCAACGGAAACCTCATGGACTCCGGGGAAAGAGGTAAGCTGCTCAACCATATCGCCACAGAAATGCGCATCCTGCGCGGTATCGCCTACGGCATGGATCGTGCCATGTATTGGGCAAAAATAAACGGCATCTTCCATTCATTGAACCCATGGGCCGAATGGCAAAACCAGGATGTACGGATTGCCAATGATGTGATTACCAACGCCAAATACCTGAAGCAATAACCTCAAATACTACAGCTATGAAAGTGATGATTTTAATATTCTTCCTTATGACGGGGTTTATCTTCCGTGCCTTAGCCCAACAATCAACACTGGACATTCCCGGAATACACCAGTTGGTTGAGCAGTCTAAAGCAGAAAATAAACTACAGGTGCAGGCCCGGAACCAGCAGGCGCTGGCCACCTCCAACGAGGCGGCTAACCTTACCCTGCTCGCTAAGCTTAAAGGGGTATATCGTACCATTCAGCAGCGGTACAATACGCTTGGCACAGCGATAAATATTGCAGATATCGGTATTTACGCCACTCCGATGGTCGAACATATCGTCAGTAACCAAAAGCAGATCATTCAGCTTGCGGAAAAGAATCCCGCCTTAATCGCAATCGGCTATCAATCGGAGATCCAATTCGCCGAACAAGCAAAAAGCCTGGCAGGCTATGTAACCGGACTGATCCTTTCTTTAGGTGATGTCAATCAAATGAAGGCGTCCGACCGGAAACTGCTTTTCGACTATGTCATCTCTGAATTAAATACCATCCAGGAACTGTCAGCCAACATGGTCAATATGATGCAGTATTCGAACCTGGCTTCATTGCTGAAGGCCGCCAACCCCTTTCAGAATTTTATTAATGCCGATCAGTCTATCGGTAAACAAATCATTCAAAATGCAAAATACCTGAAATGAAAAAAATTGCAATCCTCATCACAGCAATACTATTGCTGACAAAACTATCGTTTGCCCAGGGCTACGAAATAGTCTATGACTACCAGCATTTTGAATCGGTAACCGCTAACGCAGCAGTGCGCAGCGCAGCCGAATCCTCCCACGAAAATTATTTGGGTAAGATCAATACGGATATCAATAACCTCAATACAAACACGGGTTCGGTCGTTCTTGCCCAAACCATGATCTATGAGGCCTTATCTAACGTTAATTCCGCCCTGAAGGACGGCTTGGAAGTAAAGAACATGGCCGTGATCGTCGCCGATATGACGGGTTATATCAACCAGGCACTCGAACTGGCAAAATCTGAACCCTACCTTTTATTGTTTGCGGATAACATCGCGGCTGAAATGCGGACAAGAGCGATCACACTGGTAAGTGATGTTTCGGGCTATGTCCTCAAAGAAGGGGATAACGTACTGGCCGATTATAATTCGCGTGATCAGTTGCTGCATAAAGTCACACAGCATTTGCAGATACTGGATGCGCTGGCATACGGGGCATGGAAAGCCATGTACTGGGCGAAGGAACGGGGCGTAATTGCATCCCTGAATCCTTTTGCCGGATTCATCAATAAGGACAAAACATTTGTCGCTCAGATTATTCAAAATGCTAAGTTTTTGCAACACTAAAAAATACAGCAGTTGCAAAATCCTTGGCTTCCGATAAAAAAACAATTAAATACAGCTAAAATACTTACATCAATGAAAGCATTAATAATATTCTCTTTTCTTCTTGCCTGGTCTGTTTCCTGCTATGCACAGGTGCCCATCAATGATGAGGCTTTTCGCTATCAGGAACAGCGGATGGTATTCCAGCAATGGGACCAGAACAAGTTCAAGCCCGGTAAAGGCTTTTTGGGCCTGAATCCCTATTACTGGCTCGTATGGGGATGGCCATATCCCAATTATCATAAAACAGACCTCCGGCCCCTTAGTGCCACCGGTCCGCAGACCCAGCGGCTGGCGCTGGTCGTAGCGATGAATTCCACTGACGGCAAATATAAACTGGAGTCGGATACTGTAAAAAATACTGCCTTATCCCAGATCGCTTCACAGTCAGGTTTGATCTCGGGTGCAGACCCGCTTTGGATATTGTATTACAGCGATGAATTTAAACCCTTGCTGAATAATTCTATGATATCCATCCTGGCCGGTTTATCACCGCAGGTCAGCGCTAAACTGGTTTCGGAAGGCACTTATAACTGGTATAAAAATGAACTCGACAGGTTGAAGGAAAGGGTGTCGGGAGCACATTCCGCCGACATGGATCGCGGTTCGCGCATCATGGCCTACTATCGCTTACTCAAAGAATACCGGAGACTTGCAGCGGTCTGGGCGATCCGTACATCTTCAGCGCAGTCCACTTTGAATATGACCGCGCAGCAGCAAAGACTGAAAGCCGGGCATGTGACCGTGACTGACTGGACGCCGCAGTCAGATATTGAAATCGCCAATAAGGTTTTACAGCACGTGCAATGAAAAAGATACTGACTTTACTGATAATGCTCTTTTTGAGCATCTCAGCCGTATTTGCCCAAACTGCCCCGAATACGGATAACAGCAAGACACTGGAATTTCTCCAGGGCGACGGCGTCTATGAAAACGGCGTCATGGTTTTTTTAAAGGGCCTGAAAGATTCCGTCTGGACTCATTTCGACCTCTTTATCACTGATGCCAAAGCGCTGGCCGCTATATTTATGATCATCTTTTTTGCCATCAAGTCATATGAAATGATGGCAGGGGATAAGCAGTTGGAGATTATGCCCCTTCTTCGCCCGTTCGGCCTTGCTATGGTTATATTATGGTGGGGCACCTTCGTTAAAGTGATTGCCTTTCCGACTGACCTGGTGGCCAACCAGACCGAACTCATGTATAACAGTGAACAGACGACAGTCGATAACCTCCGCCTCAACCGGTCCAACCTGATGCTGGCCGTAGCTAACTCACTCTATACTTTCCAGGCACAGACAGAAGTGGCGGAAAAGGAAAGTGATACTTGGTACGGGCAGGCATGGGATGCAGTCACCAGTACCGTAAAACAGGGTATAAGTTCCGTGGTTTCACCCTTGCTGGAACTGAAAAACAGGCTTACTGTCGGTATGCAGCTGCTGTTCACGCAGATGCTCGAATTGCTCGGTATATGGATATTGCGGATTGCGGTCTATATCATTTTCATGCTGCAAATCATTTATTCCTCTATACTGATCATCCTCGGGCCTTTTGCAGTAGCAGTAAGTATCCTGCCGGCATTCCGTGACAGCTTCAGTACCTGGATTGCCCGGTTCGTCTCCGTAAACCTTTACTCCGGTATTGCTTACCTGATTATGTACCTCGTGGGTTTGATGCAGGAATATGCCCTCACTTCCGAAATTAGCAAATACCAGGAATTGGTAGGAACAAACGGTTTAAGCGCCAACCTGGAAAAGATGGCCTGGTTTGCCGGTAACGGTATCCTGTCATTCGGCACAGTGATCATAGTTTTCCT
>JBEHXM010000010.1:0-54294 GCA_048498695.1 Bacteroidota bacterium | reverse complement strand
ATGCTTGTTGTGGCATTGGACACACTCGCCGTATAAGGGTTATTGCTACTGTTAAAACCCGGTGATAGGGTGCCTGCGCTGATCGTCAGGCCGCTTAATGTGGCTACCGATGAGGCTGCACGGGTAACAGTAACTGTATAAGTTTTTGTACTGTTATCCTGCGCCTTCACCACTATGGTAATCGGATTATCACCAACACTTAAGTTAACTGTATTTCCTGCTCCTGAAGTTGCCGGACTGCCATTGATCGTTAGCGTGGCCGTGGGATCATTAACAATTGGTACAACTGATATGTTGATCATAGCATTGGCCACACTTGCGGTATAAGTATCGCTGCCATTAAATGCCGGAGTCAGTGGGACACCGGTAATCGTCAAGTTACTCAGCGTGGCGTCTGATGATAGTCTGGTAATGGTAATAGTATACGGTTTGTTAACACTTGCATCCTGCGATGTTACAATAATATTGATCACATTGGAGCCTACATTTAAATTGACCGGGGTCGCTGCACCTGAAGTTACTGTATTACCATCAATGGTTAACGTAGCTGTCGGATCGGTAGTGGTTGGTGTAACCGTTATGCTTGAAGTAGCATTGGGCACCGTAGCCGAGTAAGTATCGGTATTGGAGTCAAATGACGGTGCAAGTGTACCATCACTAATCGTTAGTGTAGTCAATGTTGCGTCAGTTTGCGCCATTACCCGGACCGATGACATACATATCAAAGCAAAGGTCATCACCAATAAAATGGTCTTAGCCAAAAAAACCTTCGCCCTTTTGCTCTCCCGTGGCAGATCATTTAAAATAGCACCCTCAATTTTGGGGCAGGTCCCGTTATTTTTAGATGACACCTGAATTGAGTAAAGAATATCCATTTGCTTATAATATAAATTAATTATAGTACACCCTTGCGATCAAAAAAATAATGTAATTATTTAATTACCACCGTCAATTTAAAACAACCGTGAATAATTATCACCCTTAAAGGTTGACATAGGGAGATATGGGACTTTAAAGATAATGATAATCTTTAAAATACAAAACCGCCTAAATTGTTGATTTAAAGCGGGTTTATATATTTAGCAATTCGCAAATAAGCCGGTAGAACTATTTTTTCTGATGATTTACGAAGCCCGCAGCTTTTTATTGACGTCTGCTTTAGATATCGCCACGATTGTTTTAGCTATCAGCCGCTTAATTGAAAGAAGAAACTTTTTTCAAAAATAAATTGATAAATTACCCATGAGATATTTTTAATTTCCATGCATCAATAATATACCGCATTTAAAATTTCTGATTTAATAAACAAAATCATGACCACTGCATCCGCACCTATCGCAACAGAAAGAATTGCTTCTATTGATGTTTACCGGGGTTTAGTAATGTTGTTGATGATGGGCGAAGTGCTTTCGTTAAGGCATGTATCCACTACCTTGCCAGACAGCTCTTTCTGGCGGTTCCTGTATTTTAACCAGGACCATGTACAATGGTTCGGATGCTCGTTGCATGATATGATCCAGCCCTCCTTTACATTTCTGGTTGGTGCGGTTTTACCTTTTTCCATTTCCAGCAGGTTAAAAAAAGGAGCTACTTATCAATCATTATTAAAACATGCTATCATACGCTCTATCATTCTGGTATGCCTGGGTATATTTTTGCGCTCCATGTACGCCAAACAAACCTATTTCACTTTCGAAGATACACTGACACAAATAGGTATGGGATATACCTTCCTGTTCCTGTTAGGATTTTATTCTCCGCGCGTACAATTGATCGCATTGGTTACTATCCTGGTTGGCTATTGGCTGGCTTTCGCATTATACCCGTTGCCCGGAGCCGGGTTTGATTATGCATCTTCGGGTGTCAGTCAGCATTGGGAATATAATTTTAATGGCTTTGCAGCACACTGGAATAAGAACACCAACCTGGCGTGGGCTTTTGACCGCTGGTTCCTCAATCTTTTCCCCCGCGAAAGCCCTTTTCTTTTTAATGAAGGGGGTTACTCCACACTAAGTTTTATTCCAACACTCGGTACCATGATACTGGGTCTGTTCGCCGGAAATCAGTTAAAAGCGGATACTACAAAGCAACAAAAGCTTAAATTTTTCATCAGCACTGGGGTAAGTCTGGCAGTACTTGGACTTTTGTTGCACTTTGCCGGGATCGCCCCCATAGTAAAGCGGATATGGACACCAGGCTGGACAATATTCAGCGGTGGGTTATGTTTTTTGTTCCTGGCATTTTTTTATGGGATCATTGATGTGGCTGGTAAAAAAAGCTGGTCATTTTTTCTATTGGTGATAGGCAGCAATTCCATTGCAGCCTATGTGATATCTGACGGCGGTTTAAGGGAGCTGATATCCCATTCTCTCCATATTCATCTTGGACAAACCTATGATCAGCTATTCGGTGTTGCTTACAGCACATTGGTAAACGGCTTCCTGGTATTATCCATCATATGGCTGATATTGTATTGGCTATATAGAAAACGAATATTTATCAAAATATAGAACTGTAAAAAGCTGCCTGAATATCATATATGTCCTTGCTGTTTACCGGCTAATTCGGTATATTTAAGCTGCTTACCTATAGGATACAAATGGTTTTTAACACGCTTACTGCTAATATTTTAACCGTTATTTTTATTGCTACCGTCTTCCGTTCAGCCTTCGGTTTTGGCGAATCATTGATAGCCGTCCCGTTGCTTGCGATCTGGCTCCCGTTGAATATTGCGGTGCCATTATCTGTTTTAATATCCGTAACTATTGCTGCAATTGTTGTGGTCCAGGATTGGAATAAAATACATCTCAAAAGCGCCGGAGGACTCATAGGATTTACGCTCATCGGCATACCTTTAGGATTGCTTTTACTGGTAAAAATGGACGAGCGGATAGTAAAAGCGGTATTGGGTGTTGTTATCAGCCTGTTCTCGGCATATCTTTTGACCGGCAAACAGCTTAAGGAATTAAAAAAGGACACTATCCCATGGCTTTTGGGCTGTGGATTACTTTCTGGTATCTTGGGCGGGGCATATGGCCTAAATGGTCCGCCACTGGTCATATATGGTGCAAAAAGAAGATGGTCGGCGCAACATTTCCGTGCCACGGTGCAAGGGTATTTCCTGGTAGCCAGTGCCGTTGGGTTGATCGGCTATCGGCTTACAGGCTTATTGGCCCCTGTGGTATTCCATTATTATTTATTAAGTCTGCCGGTAATGGTGCCGGCGGTTTTTATCGGCAGATTGATCAATGCCCGCCTCAACGGTGAAAGCTTTTTCAAATATGTTTACTTTGTCCTGTTGGGCATCGGGGTATTTCTGCTCGTTAAATCTATTAGTGGTTAATGAGGCACTTTCCTATTATTTTCCTATTATAATGATAGATTTTAGCCGGGGTTTTGAAAAAAGTCTAATCATTTTCTTTAACTTTAACAATATTCGGTTGATAAGGCTTATTCATAGAAAATTAACATTTATCATCATGTACAGGACACTATTTTACCTATCTCTTTTCATTTTTTGCCTGGCAGGGCTTAACGCTTCTGCACAATATGATCAAATAGCACCTATTCCTGATGATATCGGAGGCAGGCCAATAGCGGTCAATAAATATTCTAAGATCAAAGGCTCTCCTTATCTCTATGATGATTGGCTGCAGGGAGAAGTTATTACCAATGAAGGCAAGGTTTACAAAAAAATGCTGATCAAGTTCAACACTGAAAAAGACGAACTTATCTTTGTGTACAAGAAGACTGATACACCTCAAAGATTTGCTGACCCGATAAGGATGTTTACCATACATGCCGAACAGGATCGTGTGTTTGCAAACGAATTCCCTAAAATAGACCGGCAAAATGCTGCATCTTATTATGAAGTGTTACTGACAGGCAACGCAATGCTGCTGAAACGGCATAAAGAATTATTGGAAACCAGCAGAGATGAGATGACCAGGGCAGCTATCGCCGGTGTTTATACCAACCGTGATACTTATTACATTTACAAAAACAACCAAATGCAACTTCTTAAAACAACCAAAAACGGCGTTTTAAAGCTGCTTGCCGATAAGGCCGCCGATATTACGGCTTATGCTGATAGCCAGAAGATAAATTTTGAACAAGAAGGAGACCTCAAGAAGCTGTTAAATTATTACAATACTCTGCGATAGGTAATCTGAGATGAATAAAGGATACGAGGACAGAACCCTAATGTACATTGCCGATGTACGAACTTTAATTCAGAAAGAATTCGCTAAAGTAATTGAAGCGATCAAAAAGGAATTTTATCGATCAAGAAATGTAAAACACAAAACACCGCAGTTTTTGCCCGAGAAATGCCCCTTTACTCAGGTTTACTATTTTGCAGGGAAAGGGTATGCATAAATAAAGAAAAGTCTCACGGTAGAGACTCAATGTTCCGTGTTACTTACACGGAACAGTAATCATAAAAAATTATTTAAGGTCGATCTTATTTTTAAGATATGTTAAACGAAATAGAAAATTTTAACATTTTTTAAAGGATAAAAAAATGTTGAGGTGGATGGATATCAGGCACAGCATTTATAACTATCATCGCCGGCGGCTTTGTTCTATTGATGGAACTGAAAAGGTTGGCGATATGCCTCAAACAGAAGAGAGCTTTTGTTGCACTTCGCTCTTATATCCAAATTCGGCACTGTTAAAAAGCTTCTCAATGTTCAAGAATGGTTTTAAAGCCTTCTGTTGAATAATCTCGCTATTCATCACCAACTGTGCCGTTACAAAAAAAATTAAACAGGAGGCTTGTTTGCACGGCCCGCACCAAAAGACAATTCAGGTGAATCCCATTAACTTTTTTATTCAGCAACAAGCCACCTGTTTAATTTAGCCTTTGCGCACTTTTTGGGGCATCGATAAGTCGGGCTTTTAGTTGCTTTAAAGATGTTGCAGAAATGGTTATTCTTATTATGAAATATATTTTTTGTAAAAATGGTTTATTAATAATATTTTAGTTCACTCTAAACAGACCTAACTAATTTGAAAAAGATATTTGCAATAGCAATGCTGTTTGTCATCCTGTTTAACTTAGGAGGCTATGGCTTATTTTTCAAATATATGATCGACCGTTCAGACAGCAGAATCGTTGATCGGATCAATCGCAATCACTATCATGACTCGGAACTTGTGGAAGTAAAGATCCCGGTGAACCTCCCAACTCTGCAGGACTGGACAGAGTATGAACTGGTGAGCGGACAGGTACAGTTTAAAAATAATAAATATAACTACGCTCAAATAAAAATGACAAGAGATACGCTCTATCTCCTTGTTATACCCAACCATGATCGTTCAAAATTGGTTAATGCGAACATTATTTATGCAAAGCAGGTAAATGATATCCCTGTAAATAAAAAACCACATCTGCCGTTAATCAAAAAGAGTATCAGCGAAAGCGAGTATAATTATACTACCATACTCTTTAATACTTTTGTGCCGGTGGAAGACACCAAAACCGGCTTCGATTATGCCTTTTTCAATATCGTTAAACCCGCCCTCGATGTTCCGGTACAACCACCCGAAGTGTCAGCTCTCCTTTCTTAATTAATTTTATTGTGGCCCAAGCCGACTTCAGGTTACTTAAGTAGTCTAAGTCAACAACATGCATTTACTTTATTTATGTGCATGTTGGTTTAGCCAAAGTGCGTTATTATCCCGCCACAATAATTCAATCCTTACAAATATTTTTCGCATAACTGCTAACACTGTGATCTCGCCCTTTCGGCATGTGATCTTAAAATGAATGCAGCTAATGCTATCAATACTCGCATTGACAGGAAGGTCCTTTTGTACCTCTTGACAGAGTGCTTTAAAAAAATAATTATGCCACACATTAACGTAGATAAAAACTTACCGGGTATAAGATCACTAATGGCCTTTAGCCCGGAAACCGCCGCACCCATGGGTGAACTGGCCAATTTACTGTTACGCTCAAACGAAGGTTTAAGCATGACCGAAAGAGAACTGATAGGCACATATGTATCCTATTTAAATGATTGCTTTTATTGTCATCAGTCGCACGGAGCTATTGCTGTTTGCTATCTGGATGGGGATAATGATCTGGTAGAACAAGTAAAAAAGGATTACAGCCTGGCAGATATCTCCGACAAATTAAAAGCATTATTAGCGGTAGCCGGCAGTGTGCAAAAAGGCGGCAAATCTGTGACAACTGAACAAATAGAAACTGCGAAAGCCCTTGGAGCAACAGACAGGGATATACATGATACTGTACTTATTGCGGCTGCTTTCTGTATGTTCAACCGTTATGTTGACGGACTGGCGTCCTACACTCCCACGGACCTTTCTTCTTACCCGTTAAGGGCAAAACAAATTGTAGAAAAAGGATATGGTAATCACATTATTTTAAATAAACAACCTGTTGCCGAAAACATATAAATATGAAATGCTTCTTCAGCAACAATTAAATCTTTCAACCAAACCCAAAACGATGAGAAATAAATTACTCTTTATTATAGTATGGTTACTCATAACCATCATTCCCGTTTCACTATTTGCGCAGAACAAAACGCTTACCGGTACTATCACGGCAAGTAATAACATCACCGTTCCAGGCGCGACAATAACAGTGAAAAATTCGTCACAGGCGGTAGCCTCTGATATCAACGGAAAATTTACACTGAGCGTCCCTGAAAACGCATCAGTGGTCATTAGTGCAATAGGTTATAAAACACAAACGATTAGTGTATCTGGTGTCACTAATCTGCAAGTAAAATTAGAAGAGGACGTAGCCAGGCTTGATGAAGTAGTGGTGACGGGGCTATCCACATCCGTTAAACGAAAGAACCTGGCCAACGCAGTTGCCGTAATTGGCTCTAAAGAACTAAGCGCCACAGCCCCTTCGCAAACATTTGATGCAGCATTAGAGGGCAAGATACCCGGTGCCAATATTAACTCAAATTCCGGTGCGCCAGGCGGGGGTGTTTCAGTCAAGCTAAGAGGTGTAACTTCCATATATGGCAACACGCAACCTTTGTACGTGGTAGACGGAGTCTATTTAGATAACACTGCCACTTCAGCAGGCTTAAACGCCATAACCCAAGCAGGAGGCACCAGCTCTACATCTACCCAGGATAACCCTTCAAGCCGTATAGCAGATATCAGGGCAGAAGACATTGATAATATAGAAATATTAAAAGGTGCTTCCGCCGCAGCTATATATGGATCAAAAGCAGCCGGCGGTGTAATTATTATTACTACCAAAAGAGGCAAAGGCGGTAAAACCAATATCACTTTATCTCAGGACCTTGGATTTTTGAGGCCGATAAAACTATTAGGTGTAAGGCAATTCACTGCTCAAACTGCGGCCACTCTTCCAGGCGACTCAGCAACTTTGGTGAATATGTTCAATACAGCACAATCCAAAGGGGAAATATATGATTATGAAAAGGAAATTTACGACCATACGCCTTTCACACGGAATACCGTATTAAGCATGAATGGCGGAAATGAAAAAACGGGTTTTTATTTTTCTGTTGCTCAAAAAGATGAAGGCGGTATTGTTCAGCGTACCGGGTATAACAATACCAGTGTAAGGCTGAACCTTGACCATAAGGTTTCAGACAACATCAAGATTGGGATAAGCAGCAACTATGTGAACTCATCTGCCGACAGGGGCTTATTTGGCAATGATAATGTTGGTGCTACTACCGGCATCACATTGGCATCAACACCTGGCTTTGCACAGCTGCACCCTGATGCATTAGGCAACTATCCAAATAACCCATTTGCAGCATCAAACCCTTTGCAAACCATTGCATTGATGCAGAATAATGAATCTGTAAACAGGTTTATCATGGGTGCTAACCTGGAAATCACACTACAAAAAAGCAACACCAGTAATACAAAATTTATTGGCAGGGGTGGATTTGATTTTTATAACCTCCAAACCAATGTTTTATTTCCAAGTATATTGCAATTCGAGGCTGTGAACAAAGGCCAATCAATACAGGGTTTTACTAAAAACCTGAACACTAATTACATATTTTCACTGGTAAATACCTTTACACCTTCTGATAAGGTAACGCTAACATCATCAGCGGGCTTTACACAGGAAACAGGGGATTATAATAACCTGCTGGATGTAGCCACCCAAGTGATCTCGGGTCAATCTAATGTGGACCAGGCAGGCGCTCTGAATGCTACCCAGCTGCGTACAAAATACCTCAACGGCGGTATTTTTATACAGGAGGAAGCAACACTTTATAATGCAGTTACTTTAACAGGCGGCTTACGTTTTGACAGGTCGAGCAATAATGGTGACGTTTCAAAATATTATTTATATCCCAAAGCAGGCGTTTCATTTAACCTTACAGATATGGGATTGATAAAGCAAGGACTTTTTGAAAGCGTTAAACTGCGTGCTGCTTATGGGCAGGCGAATAATGTGCCGGCCTATGGAAGCAAATTCACCTCTTTCGGTGTGTCTAACATCAGCGGATTTCCGGGCTTGCTTGTAAATACGCAGCAAGGCCAGGCAGATATTAAACCCGAAAGGCAAACCGAACTGGAAACAGGTATCGACTTTAGCTTATTGAAAGGCAGGCTGGGTTTTGAGCTGACTTATTACAAGAAAAACATCGACGACTTTCTTTTGCTTACAACACCGCCACCTTCATCAGGATTTGCCCAGAAATGGCAAAACGCGGGCAACCTGACCAATAGTGGTGTTGAATTAGGCATGAACGCAAGGCCTGTTCAATCAAAAGATGTGGTTTGGAACACTTCCGTAAATTTCTGGCTGAACCGTTCTAAAGTAACCAAACTGAATGTAGCACCTGTACAATTAGGTTCTGTGGGTGGTGTATTGCTTGGTGAGTATCAGATTGAGCAGGGAAAATCAGCCACTCAAATAATCGGGCTTGATGGTCAGGGCGTAGGTGTATTAGGCAATGCCGAGCCAACCTTCCAGATGAGTACTTATAACGATGTTACCTTGTTCGGTAGATTGAGTTTGCGCTTTTTAATACATTGGAAATACGGCGGTCAGAATGTGGACGTGACGCAGCTTCAAAATGTGTTTGGAAGTACAAGTGTTGATTATGATAAACCTACTGCATCAGGCTTGCCTTACGGCGTAACCCAATTAATGAAGGTTGGATCAGATGCGCACCAAACCGTGGAAACATCCACCTATTTGCGTTTCCGCGAGATCGGCTTGTATTATACATTTAAAAAGCTGCCTGTATCCTATATCAAAGCAATAAGTGTTGGCGCATCGCTTCATAACTACATCACTATAACTAAATACAAAGGTTACGACCCGGAAGTGTCCAATTTCGGAACAGGGTTTTCATCGGGTATAGATATCGATCCATATCCATCAAGCAAACAGGCCCAGTTCCACCTTTCACTTAGTTTCTAATTTTAAAAAGAATAAACACCATGCAAAAAAATATCAAAATATATAGCATCCTGTTTCTTGCCGTTAGTCTGTCTTTTACTGGTTGTAAAAAGGATTATGGCAACTTAAACAATGCGACTGTCGAAGATTTAACAAAAAATGCTTCGCAAAGTGAACTAAACAACCTGGTGAGCGGTACCGAATCAGGTATGAGAAATCAGCTCAGTTTTTACCTTGACGATGTAAGTGTTATCGGAAGAGAAACTTATCGCATGTCGGGGTCTGAACCGCGTTACGTTTTGGACTTGCTTGGAGCTAATCAGGCGGCCTTAACCGGGGATAACTTTTACATCACGTTTCCATGGGCAGCAAAATATAAGGTTGTCAAAAATTGCAATACGCTTATCCAGGCGGCTACTAATTCTACCCTGGTGACCAATGAGCAAAAGAAGGCCTATGTTGGTTTTGCCAGAACTATTAAAGCCTATCAGCTTTTACTCAACTTAAACCTCACTTATACCAACGGTATCCGGGTGGATGTTGCAGACCCGAATCACCTCGGTCCGATTGTGAATTATACCAATGGGCTGACTGCAATTACTTCCATTCTTGATTCTGCTAAAAACGACTTTACCGGAGCAACGGTGTCTTTTCCGCTGGCAGGTTTTGGAAACTTCAGTAATGCTGCGGGTTTACTGCAATTTAATCGTGCACTTGCGGCAAGGGTAAGCGTGTATCAAAAAAACTGGCAGACTGCGCTGGATGACCTGAACGGATCATTCTTTGGATTAAATGTTGACTTCAATACAGGTGTATACCATGTATTCGGAACAGGTTCCGGCGATCAGCTGAACCCGGTATTCATACCCCAGAATCAAAGTGGTGAAGTAAGGGTGGCGCATCCGTCTTTTGCAGCGCAGATAGCCGCAGGTGATGACAGGATCAATAAAACCAGCCTTCGTACCTCACCAGCTGCCCTTAGCGGGTTAAGCAGCAACCGCGATGTTTGGTTATATACATCCAGTACTGCACCAATAGGCATTATCAGGAATGAGGAATTGATCCTGATCTATGCCGAAGCTAATATCCAGTTAAATCATTTGCCACAAGCGGTTACTGCTCTTAATAAGATCAGGAATACACATGGCTTAGGTAACTACAGCGGAGCGGTAACGCAGGCAGCCCTGATCACAGAAATGCTGAATCAGAGAAGATATTCACTGGCTTTTGAAGGCCATCGCTGGATCGACCTGCGCAGGTATAACCTGCTGAACACCCTGCCTCTTGACAGGCCAGGTGATGATGTATGGTCATTATTCCCATTACCAATAACAGAACAATAATTCACCTGTGCCAACGCCTTTATTCAATAAGAATACTGGCGTTGGCATTATTTATTAAAATTATGATCGCATATAAAAAAGCCCTTTTATTCTGTATCGTAACCATTTGTTCTTTACAGGTTTTTGGCCAAAAGATCACTGCCAGTTTTACACCTGCTGCATCAGGGACAAATTTTTCGGGCAGGGTGTTTTTATATCTTTCCAAAGACTCTAAAAACCCGAAAGATGAAATGGTTGGCGTATATAAATTCCCCTGTTTTTCTATCCAGGTAAAAAATGTAAAGCCGGGTGAAAAAGTCACATTTGATGATAAAGCTATCTTTTACCCGGTAGTTCTTTCTGATATTGAAAGAGGAGATTACCATGCGCAGGTAGTGTGGGATAAAAACGAAGGCGGCCGGTCTATAGGTAACAGTCCGGGCAATATTTACAATGAATCTATTGTAATTAAAATTACAAAAAATACCAGCCAGGCTTTTGATATCGTATGCCAAGAAGTGTGTAAGGAACCTTCATTTATCGAAACCCAGTACATTAAAGAATTAAAATCTCCATCACCATTACTGACTGCGTTCTACAAACGGCCAACCACTGTGAATGCTGCGGTAATATTGCCAAAGGAATATTTTGATCAGCCCGCTAGGAAATTTCCTGTACTTTATTGGATATCAGGATATGGCGGCGACTATCACGCCTACTCAGGTAAAAATGACCCGAGCGCACCCATAGATACAACTGCCTGCATTCGTGTTTTCCTCGATGGCAATTGCCCGGGCGGGCACTCGGTGTATGCCAATAGTGATAACAACGGCCCATGGGGAGATGCATTGACAAAGGAGCTGATCCCTTTGGTAGAGAAAACATATCGTACCAATGCTGCACGTTTGCTCACAGGTCATAGCAGCGGCGGATGGACTGTGTTATGGCTGCAAACACACTATCCAAAAGTATTTGCTGCCTGCTGGTCGAGCTCACCAGACCCGGTTGATTTCAGGAGCTTTCAGCAGATCGACCTGTATACCGATAAAAATATGTTTTATGGGAAGGACAGCACGTTAAGAATGGCAGGTACCATTGCGGGACGTTTCCCATGGATCATGATGAAGAATATGTATGATATGGAGCATGTGATTTACCGCGGCGAGCAGATGCACTCTTTTAATTTTGTGTTTGGTACCCGCAACAGCGATGGTACCCCGCGCAGCTTAATTAATGATGCGACCGGGGACATTGACCCGGAAATGGTTGAACGCTGGAAAAATTATGATATCTCCCTGTATGTGCGTACCAACTGGCAACAACTGAAGCCTGATCTGCAGGGAAAGATCAGGGTATCTGTAGGCAGCCAGGACAACTTTTTACTGAACTACCCCGTCCATTTATTTGATGATGAAGCGAAAAAGTTAGATGCAGGATTTGTATTCGGCTATTATCCCGGAGATCATTTTACGGTTTCTACGCCGGAATATAAAACGGCCGGCTACCAGTTTTTGCAGCAGAAATATAATGAGTTAGGGATCAAAAATTAAGAACCGGATAGTATATCAAGTCCATAAATTTATATAACATTATGCCTCATATAGAACTTGAATCACATTTGCCCGGCATAACCGGGTTGCTTGAATACCGCAAGGATACGGGAGAACCTATACGTGTTCTTACCCAAATCTTACTGCGCGGCCCCTCGACCCTTACCGAAGCGGAGCGTGAACTGATCGCCAGCGTGGTATCGCATGGCAACCAGTGTAAATTTTGCACCGCAGCGCATACTGCGGCTGTCGACATGATGTTAGGCGAACACACCACCGCCGCAATGGTTAAGGCAGATATTTCCACAGCCCCTGTAAGCGAAAAGATGAAAGCCTTATTAACCATTGCTGCCCTTACCGGCAAAAGCGGCAAGCTGGTAACGCCGGAAATAATAGCAAAAGCCAAAGCGGAAGGTGCTACTGATATTGAGATACACGATACGGTTTTAATAGCCGCCTTATTCAGCTTGTATAATCGCTATGTGGATGGCATGGCAACTGCCATGCCTGATAGTGATGATTATTTTGTAATGCTTGCAGATCGCCTTATCAACCATGGCTATTCACGGTTGCCGCAGGGTTATGATCATTTAAAAAAATAAAAATTATGGAAACAATTTTAACCAGCGACACTACCTTCAAAAAAAACACTTCGGCTCAATTGGCTATGGTATTTATCATTTGCTTTGCCGGAAACATGTTTGCGGGTATAGTATCAACGCTGATGTCAGTTTATTTGCCGGTAGTTGTAAAAGAATTGCGCGGCAATCAAAGCGAAAGCCAGTTTAATGATATGAGCGCTTACATCAACTCGATCTTTATTTTTGGCTGGGCCGCAGGCGGATTCCTATGGGGTGTTATCGGTGATAAGGCCGGAAGAAAAATCTCCCTTCTTTTATCCATAGCCTGCTTCGGACTGTTTACACTGCTGATCAGCCAGGCCAATCAGTGGTGGGAGATAGTAGCATGCCGTTTCCTGAGCGGCGTGGGCACCGGTGGTTTACTGGTAATTTCATTTACGCTGATCTCTGAGGTCTGGCCCGAAAAAACCAGGGCGGTGTATACAGGCATCTTGTCGATCTCCATCCCGGTAGGTATTTTTTCAGCCGGGGCCATCAATTACCTCGTTAACTCGTGGCGGGAGGGTTTCATGGTGGGTATTATCCCGATAGGGGTAGCAATCATCGGTTATCGGGTGATCAGCGAATCAGGTTTATGGCTGAAAGATCATGAAAAGCATAACAGCGACGGTAGCCGTGATATTGGCCTGTTCCATAGTTCAAATCTCAAAACTTTGCTTATTGGCTCCGTTATATTTGGCACCATGCTGATAGGTCTTTGGGCTATCTTTTTGTGGCTGCCCACATGGATACAAAGCCTGCTGACTACCGATGCCAACAAAGAGCGCGGAATAAGTATGATGTTTATGGGCATGGGAGGCTTGACAGGCGGTTTCATTTCCGGCTGGGTTGTCAACCTGCTCGGACTGCGGCGGTCGCTCATCCTGTCATTTGTGGTTTGCTCAGTGATATCGTTTGTCCTGTTTAAAACAAACACAACTTTTTCAAATATCATTTATGTCGAAATTGCAATTCTCGCTTTATTTTTCGGGATCAGCCAGGGTGTACTTTCGCTTTATATTCCATTGCTCTTCCCCACATCTATCCGGGCCTCGGCTACAGGGTTCTGTTTTAATATCGGGCGCATATTTACAGGTGTAG
Source organism: Bacteroidota bacterium (assembly GCA_048498695.1). Taxonomy (GTDB): domain Bacteria; phylum Bacteroidota; class Bacteroidia; order Sphingobacteriales; family Sphingobacteriaceae; genus Mucilaginibacter. The sequence goes on along the minus strand of JBEHXM010000010.1, from coordinate 40,313 downwards.
CCGTTTTAGGTGTAGGCGTATTGGTAACTACACTGGGCGGCTACAGTAATTCACTCTTTATATTTTCATTAGTTTTTGTGATCGGATTGATCGCTATGCTGTTGATCAAGGATATTCAAAATGGCACTCAATCTTTAAAAAAATAATCATGGCACATATAGAACTGAATAATGAGCTACCTGGCATCAGGGGTTTGATGGCTTACCGGCCTGAAACCGAAGCACCATTAAATGCTTTGGCCGAAATGCTGCTTAGAAATGATAATAATACTTTAAGCCGCGGCGAGCGTGAACTGATCGGGACTTATGTATCTTATTTAAATGATTGTTTCTTCTGCCAGAATGTACACGGTGCTATGGCCGGCCATTACCTTGGTTGCGATATACAGCAAATTGATGGTATCAAAAAGAATTTTAAAACAGTTGATCTGACTGATAAAATGAAAGCGCTGCTCAGCATTGCCGGGAGTGTTCAAAAAGGCGGAAAAAATGTAACAGAGCAGCAGGTACAGGAAGCAAAAAATGCGGGGGCTACAGATGTGGAAATACATGATACCGTTTTGATTGCTGCTGCGTTTTGCATGTTTAACCGTTATGTTGATGGCCTGGCAACCTGGGCACCGCAAGATCGCCAGGTTTATGTTAACCGTGCACCGGAGGGCGCTTTGAATGGGTATCAATCCAGTGTTTATAAATGAGAGAAATTGAATGTTTGGGTAAGCCCTATCACTTACTTAACCCTAACTCAATCAACTTACTCCTACTTAATTAACCAATGAACTTAAAATTATGGCACATATAAAATTATTAAATGAAGAACTGCCCGGAATTGTAGGGTTGTTAAATTACCGTCCCGAAACTGCAAGGCCCTTGCTTGACCTTGCTGAAACTTTACTCAGAGGCCCGTCAAGTTTGACCAGCGGCGAAAGAGAGATCATCGCAGCCTCCGTTTCCTACAAAAACGACTGTCATTTTTGCCATACTTCGCATGCCGCGGCGGCGGCTGCACATTTGGGTGGCGACCTGGGTTTGATAGATGATATTAAAGCCGGACTTCCCAATACATCGGTATCAGGTAAACTGAAAGCTCTCCTGAATATAGCTCACCAGGTGCAAAAGGGAGGGAAGCATGTTACTGACGAGGATATATCAGCAGCACGTAAACAAGGCGCTACCGACCAGGAAATACATGATACCGTATTGATCGCTGCGGCATTCTGTATGTACAACAGGTATGTTGACGGACTTGGCACCTGGGCGCCCGGTCCTAATGAAGCTTATAAGGAAATGGGCGAAAGGATGGCAAAAGTGGGATATGGGAAATCTTAATTTGAATACTATTAGTTGTTATTTTAACTGAAGTATTTTATTTTTTATTGACAGTAACTTTGACAGTAAAAACAAAAAACCCTCATAAGCATCTCACTTACAAGGGTATTTTGATAATCTAAGTAGCCCGTAGGGGAATCGAACCCCTGTTTGAAGAATGAAAATCTCCTGTCCTAACCCCTAGACGAACGGGCCCTTTTATTCTGAGTTTTGAGGCTTAGAATCCCTTATTTTGGGATGGCAAAGATATAGCTTTAAAATAAGTTTTAAAATTAATTTTCAAAAAAATCAATAAGCCCCGAGTTTAACTGTGATTTCAGGTCATAAAAACAATTATGACACTTGTTCATTATAAATCTTAACCAATTGTTTTACTTTTATAAAGAGCAGCCAAAAGCACTTACGTTTATTATTCATGATGTAAACGATAAGGTAATTGATCAAACCATAATTGACCTGAAAACCGGATAAAAATCTTAAAAAGCCTATGAAAGCTATATGGAATAACCAGGTTATTGCCGAAAGCAATGACACTATTATTGTTGAAAACAATCACTATTTTCCTAAAGACAGTGTAAAGGCGGAATATCTTAAGCCTTGTGCTATACAAACTACCTGCCCATGGAAGGGGTTGGCATCCTATTACACCCTATCAGTAGATGAACTGGAAAACAATGGTGCTGCCTGGTTTTATCCCGAGCCAAAAGATGCCGCCAGGCACATTAAAGATTATGTTGCTTTTTGGAAAGGTGTTAAAATAACCGAATGATATGAAAACTTACGGTGCCATAGTGATCGGTTCAGGACAAGCCGGGGGGCCATTAGCCAAAAAACTTGCCCTTGCCGGGAAAAAGACCGCCATCATCGAAAGACGATATGTAGGAGGCACCTGCATAAATGATGGCTGCACTCCTACCAAAACCTGGGTGGCCTCGGCAAAGGCTGCTTATATGGCATTAAAAAGCAAAGATCTGGGCGTAAATGTCAAAAGCTTTAAGGTTGATATGAAACAGATCAAAAAGCGCAAAGACCAGATCGTGATCAAATCGCGTACAGGCAACCAAAAAGGCATTGAAGAAACAAAAAACCTTGACCTTATTTTTGGTGACGCCACCTTTACCGGTAAAAAAACTATAGCTGTAAAATTAAAAGAAGGCGGGGAGATCGAATTGAAGGCCGACCTTATCTTCATCAATACCGGATGTAAAACCATCATCCCAGAAATTGAAGGTTTGGATGATATAGATTATCTTACCTCAACCACTATCCTGGAACTGGATAAAGTACCCGATCACCTGTTAGTTATCGGGGGAAATTACATCGGGTTGGAATTTGGACAGATGTTCAGGCGATTTGGCAGTAAGGTTACCTTATTGGAAAAGGGGCCACGTATTGTAGCTCGCGAGGATGAGGATATTTCAGTTGAGTTAACACATATCCTGGAGGAAGAGAAAATAAAAATACTGACCGGATCACAGGCCGTTAAATTCAAAAAAACAGGTAAGGAAAATATTTCGGCGGCAATTAATACCGATGGGAAAGCACACAAGATCAAATGCTCACACGTGCTGGTGGCAGTCGGTCGTGCACCGAATACAGATACCCTGGGACTTGATAAAACAGGCGTAAAAACTGATGAAAGAGGGTTCATCAAAGTAAATAATAAACTGGAGACCAATGTAAAAGGCATTTATGCTTTGGGGGATGTAAAGGGCGGTCCGGCATTTACACATATTTCTTACAACGATTACACCATTGTTTTCCGTAACCTGCTGGAGGGCGAAAATTTGACTACCAAGGACAGGCCGGTACCCTATTGCATGTTTACCGATCCGCAGTTAGGAAGAATAGGATTGAGCGAAACAGAGGCTAAAAAGGCGGGCTTAAACATAAAGGTAGCTAAGCTGCCTATGGCCCATGTGGCACGGGCAATCGAAACCGGCGATACCCGTGGTTTTATGAAAGCCGTTGTTGATGCAAAAACAAAAAAGATATTAGGGGTTACAGTACTGGGACCCGAAGGTGGTGAGATCATGACCGTATTGCAAATGGCAATGGAGGGCGGCATTACATACGACCGTATCCGTTACTGTGTATTCGCCCATCCGCTGTATTCGGAATCATTGAATAATCTTTTCATGACCATCACTGATGAATGATGCCTATGATAAAAGTTGAACAATTAAGTAAACATTTTGGCGGGGTTAAGGCGGTTGACGGTATTTCATTTGAAGTAAAGGAGCACGAAACGCTGGTGCTTTTGGGTACCAGTGGCTGTGGTAAAACCACCACCTTAAAAATGATCAACCGCCTGATAGAACCTACTTCAGGAACGATCACCATCGATGGCAAAAGTATTTCAGACCAGTCGCCTGAACTTTTGCGTCGCGGTATTGGCTACGTACTGCAAAATAATGGCCTGTTCCCTCATTACAGTATCGCCGAAAATATTGCCATTGTTCCGCAGTTGCTCAAATGGGACAGCAAGCAGATTGAAAAACGTATTAGCGAACTGATAGAAAAGCTTCATCTTTCAGCCGATCAGCTAAAAGCTTATCCAAACGAATTAAGCGGCGGGCAGCAGCAGCGTGTCGGGTTGGCAAGAGCTTTGGTGGCTGATCCGCCTGTGTTGTTAATGGATGAACCATTCGGCGCATTGGACAACGTTACCCGCTCAAAAATACATGCTGAATTTAAAGCACTGGATGAGCTGAAAAGGAAAACCATTATTATGGTGACGCATGATGTGCAGGAAGCTTTTGAACTGGGCGACCGCATTTGCCTGATGGACAAAGGAAAGATCGTGCAGATAGGCACACCTGCAGAACTGTTGTTCAACCCGGCTAACCATTTTGTGAGTTCATTTTTAAAAGAACAGCGCCTTCAGCTGGAATTCCGGGCGATCCGCATTAGAGATATATGGAATTTATTACCGCATACTAAAGAAGTTGCCGATACTACTTCCTTATCTGCAAACACGGATATATGGACAGGCATGGAGAAATTTAAATACCATCAATCAGATCGTTTGAATATTACTTATGATAAGGAAACACGATCAGTACGATTTGTGGAGATGATCACCGCTTTTTATAAATACCAAAGTAAGCACACTCATGAATGAGCACCAGCAAACTTTATGGGAGTTTATGCAGCAGCAAAGCGATAAGCTGTTTAGTCAAACGCTGCAGCATATCGGGCTTACGTTTATTTCACTCATCATTGCGGTAATTGTGGGTTTACCACTTGGTATATGGATCACCCGTAAAAAGCGGTTTGCGGGCATTGTTCTCGGCATAGCAGGCGTATTGCAAACTATACCAAGTATCGCGCTTTTGGGCTTTATGATACCCTTACTAGGTATAGGTGCTAAACCGGCTATTGTGGCTTTGCTGCTTTATGCATTGCTTCCCATCATCCGCAATACCTACACAGGCATTACGGGAGTTGATGCTGCTGTAAAGGAAGCAGCGATGGCTATGGGGATGAATAAATGGCAGGTATTGTTCAAAGTAGAATTGCCTCTGGCTATGCCGGTGATACTGGCTGGTATCCGTACCGCTACGGTGATCAATGTCGGCGTGGCTACCCTGGCATCATATATTGCTGCGGGTGGCTTAGGTGAGTTTATTTTCGGCGGTATATCGCTCAACAATACCAATATGATATTAGCAGGGGCTATCCCTGCTGCCTTGCTGGCCATAATTTTTGATTTTTTGCTGTCGCGACTGCAACATTTTAACTTTAAAAAAGTAAAAACCGCCTCTGCAACCCTGCCGCTGCTGCTGCTTTTATTAGCTTCTTTTTATTTTATCCCTTCGGCTTATGGCGGTAAGCTGACCGCCGGTTTTACCCCCGAATTTATGGGCAGGCAGGATGGTAATTTGGGATTACAAAACAAGTATGGATTGAAAATACATACCATAGTGATCAGTGATGCGGTGATGTATAAGGCTGCTTATGAAAACCAGTTGGATGTGATCAGCGGCTACTCAACCGACGGCCGGTTAAAAGCATATAACCTGGTGGTATTGGGTGATGATAAAGGAATTTTTCCGCCTTATTATGCTGCTCCTATTGTGCGGGAGGATGCTTTGAAAAAATTTCCCGAATTAGAAAAGACACTTAATTTGTTATCTGGCAAGATCAATGATTCGGTGATGACCGACCTGAACTACCGGACAGACTACCTGCACCAAACGCCGGAACGGGTTGCCGAAGATTTTTTAAAAGCAAAAGGATTATTAAAACCTTCGCGGAATGGCAATGCGGGGATAGTCCGTATCGGCTCGAAAATATTTGGCGAACAGTATATTCTTGCCAGCATGTATACCCTGCTCATCAAAGGCTATACAGATTACGATGTGGCCACAAAAACAGGACTTGGCGGTACCAAAATTTGCTTTGATGCCATGACCAATAACCAGATCGACCTGTATCCTGAATATACCGGCACTGGTTTATTAGCCATCCTGCAACCATCTTCAAAAACGGTTGATTCCCTCAGTACCGATAAAAACAAAACCTATGATTATGTGCAAAAGGAATTTGAAGCGAAATATAATATCAGGTGGCTAAAACCAATTGGCTTCAATAATGCGTATGCTTTAATGATGAGAGAAAAACAAGCCGCACAACTAAAAATTAAAACAATTTCGGACCTGAAACGATATTTGGAAAGCAAGTAATATGGATCTGGCAGCTGATTATAAAAAAGTAAGAAAACGAACAGAAGATATTTGCAGTCCCCTGCAAACCGAAGACTATGTGGTACAACCTATTGCCGATGTAAGTCCGCCTAAATGGCATCTGGGCCATACTTCCTGGTTTTTTGAGACTTTTATCCTGAAGCCTTATTTTATGGGTTACCAGGAATTTGATCCTCAATACAACTTTGTATTCAACAGTTATTACGAAACCGTAGGCACCCGGGTGATCCGCACCGACAGGGGTAATTTAAGCAGGCCAACGGTAATCGATATTTACAAATACCGTGAATATGTAGATGAAGCGATGGATAAATTCCTGTGCCAGGAACCATCCGATGATGTGAAAGAATTATTGATCCTCGGCCTTAATCACGAAGAACAGCACCAGGAGCTTCTGTATACCGATATCAAATATATTTTAGGACATAATCCTTTGTTCCCTGCCTATTCTCAGGATTATGTTTCACCAAAAACTGATGAAAACATAAGCCAGGATTTTATAAAAATCAACGAAGGCATATACGAAATTGGTTTTAACGGTGAAGGATTTTGCTTTGATAATGAATTAGGAAGGCATAAAGTTTATCTGAATGCTTTTGAAATAAGTCCGGTTTTGGTGACCAACCAGGAGTACCTGGAGTTTATTAACGCCGGCGGTTACCAGGATTTCAGGCACTGGCACTCAGAGGGTTGGGATTGGGTGAACAAAAATCATGTCATTTCGCCACTGTATTGGCATCTTATTGATGGGGAATGGCATAATTACACCTATAGCGGATTACAACCACTCAATTTAAAAGATACATTAGCGCATGTCAGTTATTTTGAAGCCTCGGCTTATGCGGCCTGGAAAGGATTGCGCCTGCCTACAGAATTTGAATGGGAAGCTGCTGCAAACAAATTCAATTGGGGCAAGCGCTGGGAGTGGACAGAAAGCGCCTACCTGCCATATCCGGGATTTATAAAAGCACCGGGCGCTATTGGCGAATATAATGGTAAATTTATGGTGAATCAACAAGTTCTGAGGGGCGCATCAGAAGTTACCTCACCCGGTCATAGCCGCGTCACATATCGAAATTTTTTTCAGACACATTTACAATGGCAGTTTACTGGCATACGTCTTGCTAAATAAATCATTCCAAACTAACAACCATGGCTGCCACATCTACACCAACTGAACTGAACAAACCGGTAAAACTTAAAACTGACCAGTTTTATGATGATGTTATAGCTGGTTTACTAGCGGAACCCAAGCGTTTGAGCTCAAAATATTTTTACGATGCCGTAGGGGATAAGCTTTTCCAGGACCTGATGGCTTGTCCTGAATATTATCCAACCAAATGCGAACTGGAGATCTTCTCGGAAAAAACGGATGAGGTTTGCAAAGCCCTTATAGCCGGGGGCGATGCGTTTGACCTGATCGAATTAGGAGCAGGCGATGCTATGAAATCAACTTACCTCCTTCAATATTTACTGGAGCAAAAAGCTGACTTTACCTATATGCCGATAGATATTTCTGATAACGTAATTTCTTATCTGAATATCACGTTGCCTGTAACCCTTCCCGGCTTAAAGATCAACGGCCTGAACGGAGAATATTTTAATATGCTTGAAAAAGCGGCGTCAGTCTCTGAAAAGCGCAAGGTAGTTTTGTTTTTGGGCTCTAACATCGGGAATATGCCGGTGGAGAGGGCCATAGATTTTTGTACCGAACTGCGTAGTCACCTTTCAAAAGGCGATATGGTATTGATAGGCATAGATCTTAAAAAAAATCCTAAAACCGTACTGGCCGCTTATAATGACAAGGGCGGCATCACCAAAAAATTCAACCTGAACCTGCTCGAACGGATAAACCGTGAATTGAATGCTGACTTTGACCTGTCAAAATTCGATCATTACCCAACTTATGACCCCGAAACCGGTGCCTGTAAAAGCTACCTCGTAAGCCTTGAGGACCAGGAAGTAACTATCAACAATACAGATAAAGTGCAGTTTTTAAAGGACGAGTATATCTATATGGAGATATCCCAGAAGTTCACTGTCGCACAAACTGAGCAAATGGCTGCCAAATCAGGATTTAAACCGCTTGATCGTTTTTTTGACAGTAAAAAATGGTTCCTGGATGCTGTGTGGGTAGCGGAGTAAAGCTATAGTACTTTCGGATTTAGCTCAGAATCGATCAGCTCACCTACCGGTTTTCCCATCAGCCATTTTTCCTGGTCATTTATTTGCCATTGATTTTTGGGCTGCGCCACACGTGAGCCGTCTGCAATGTAGATAATGGTCATCACCTCACGCATTTTATCTGATTGGTTACCCGGTGCGTTATGAATAGTAAACCCTCTGTGAAACGTTGCATCACCGGCTTTCATTGTGGTTGCACGGCTTATCGGGAACTGTCCTTTTTTTACATAATCATCAAATGCTTTTTCAGATTCGTCAGATATTTCAAAGTCAAATACTGCTCCTTTAGTGAATGATCCCGAAGCAAAGGTGAGCATGCCCATATCCACATCAATATCAATCAAGGGCATCCACATGGTGATGGTATTGTTGTTATCTATCGGCCAGTAATACTGATCCTGGTGCCATGGTGTAGGTCCGCCGCCCGGCTCCTTAAATAAGGCCTGATCATGAAAAATACGGACATTTTCAACACCCATCAGGTCGGCTGCAATTTTTCCCAGGCGTTTTGATAACACAAACTGCTTCACAGCTTCATCGCATCGCCACAAGTTCATGATCTGTAAAAATGCTTTGCCATAAGTATCCCGGTCCTCCATTTTGCGGTTTTCGGTATTGTAACGCCCGGCAGCATTTACAATCACCGGGTGATAAAATGCAATTTCATCAGGAGATAATATATTTTTGATTAAGGTGTGTCCTTTTTCTAAAAACTCACTTACATTTTTATCCGGAACAGCTTTAAGATCGTTCAGCCGGGGTAATTCTGAAACTTTTGTGTTCATCTCATCATAAGTTTATATTCAAATGTAAGCTGATAACCCTCCGAAAAAAAATGAAGAAAATGGTTGAATTATGGATTATTTTATCTCTATATTGCATTGGCGTATCTTTAATGCCAAAATAAGCAATGATTAAAGCTTCTTATGAGGTGCTTCAACCCGCAAGCGGGCATTCTTTTATCATCAGGAAATTTGATAAAACCGCATTCGATGCGCCTTATCATTTTCATGAAGAGTATGAGCTGACCTATATTTTACATGGCAGTGGCAAGCGTTATGTGGGCAGCCATATGGAAAATTTCAGCACCGGCGACCTGGTACTGCTTGGTGCTAACCTGCCGCATTGCTGGAAACTGGATTCAGACGAATCCCGCAATGAAGAAGCCAGTGCAATAGTGATCCAGTTTAATGCAAACTTTTTGGGTGATGATTTTTTCAACAAGGACGAATTGCAGGGGATCAAAAAGCTGCTTCAAAAAAGTGGTAGCGGCATTAGTTTTAATGCAGGAACCAGGGACAGCACTAACTTCAGCATGGAACATTTAACGGAGGAGAAAGGGAATTTTAAAATGCTGATCGGTTTGCTTGAAATACTGCAGCGTTTGGCATTATCAACGGAATATACATTATTAGACCAGCAAGGAAATATTGCCGAAAAAACACGCGCCGAGCAGGAGCGCATTAACCCGGTTTTTGCTTATTTAGTGGATAATTTCAGAGGGCAGGTTTCACTTGATGAGGCTTCGGGCATTGCCCATATGACACCGAATGCTTTCTGCAAATACTTCAAAAAGATCACCCGGAAAACCTTTATGGAAACCGTAATAGATTACCGCCTTAATTACGCCACCCAGCAACTTGTGCAAACCGATAAGCCCATATCAGAAATATCTTTCGACAGTGGTTTTGGTGATGTATCCCATTTTTATAAAATGTTTAAGCATAAAATGCACCAGAGCCCCCTCAGCTACCGCAAAAACTTTATGCGCGAATTTGAAAGAGAGGATAAGAAACAAGCCGTTGCCTGACCACATTAACAGGCATCCCGGGAACCCGTGGAATTTACTATCTTATTTTGAATCCAGGTACATTTAAAAAAATTATCTTTAAAGTAGAAAAACTTATAGAAAATATAGTATATTTAGCTTTTTATTCCGCTATACTAAATATTCAGAATAATATACTCCATCAAATTACCAATTTTCCCATTCTTTTAATCGGAAAATATTCTTTTATTCGCCCCCGTTTTCAAAACAAGAATCCCCTGTATGGAAAATGCAGGCCATAGATAGATTTTCGTGTTACAATGAATTTATATGCAGACGGGCTGATGTGTTAGACGAGTGATCACCCGCACTTATCATTAATGAAATTAATAAAACCCCTGATGAATTTTTTGACAGCTGAAACGCCAAAAAGTCCATCGCAGTCGAAAAGTGATGAAATGCCCCGGTTTAGAACTATAGAGATCTCTAATCCGCAGTATGAAGCCAATCATCTCCGCTTTATCACTGTAAAAACCCCTAATCTCAAAGGACGTGGTGATATTTGCGTATTTGTGCCACCCGTTGTGAATAAAAACGATATTGTCCCGGTTGTTATCCTGCTGCATGGTGTATATGGCAGTGCATGGAGCTGGGCGCATAGCGGTGGTGTGCATTTAAAGGTAAACGAACTTATAAAACAAGGTGTACTCCCTCCGATGATACTTGTGATGCCGTCGGACGGTCTTTGGGGCGACGGGTCGGCTTACCTGGGGCATAGTAATTTTGATTTTGAGAAATGGATAATTGAGGATGTGATCAATGCCGTGACAGCAAAAATTGACGGCGCACATGCTTCATCCCCTCTTTTTATTTCGGGTCTTTCAATGGGCGGTTTTGGCGCGCTTCGTATTGGAGCCAAATACGGTTCGAGGTTCAGGGCAATATCGGGACTTTCCTCCATTACCAGCTTGCCGCAAATGAAGCTTTTTGTGGAAGAAAGCTTAAAAAGCTATTTGCCTACAGATGTAATAGATGAGGATTTGCTGGCAACTTTTGAACATTATCGCCACCAGTTACCACCCATACGTTTTGATTGCGGCACCAACGACCTCCTGATCAACTATAACCGTGACCTGCACCAAAAAATGGAAAAGGAGGGTATACTGCATATTTATGACGAGTACCCCGGCAGCCATGAGTGGCCCTATTGGTCGGAGCATATCATTACCTCGCTAAAGTTTTTTGCAGCACAGCTTTAACCGGAATAAATCAGCTATCTTTAGCTTAAATGAGAAGGCGTTTTTATTTATTGCCTGTCGGCATTGCCATTGGGACAGGTGTAGGCGTGGCAATGCATAATATCGGTATGGGTGTTGCAATGGGAGTAGCTATAGGCATGGCTATGGCTGTAATTTCGCAAAGGCGTGACAGGTAATCCGTTTCGGGATAATTGAACTTACTTCTTAAATTCAATAGTATACTCCGAGATATAATCGCTTTTATCTCCATGCATGTCCTTAAAAAACAATCTTGCTTTTTGCCCCAGCTTTAAGGAAGTGTATTGATTATCTTTATTGGCAATTGAATTGTCCGGCTGTAACGAAGGGTACCAGATCGTATGTCCGGGCTTATCTAAGAGTAATTTTGGGGTGCTCCATTCCTGCGAATTGCTTCCTGTAGCCAGATCAGCATTTTTATTAAAGGATATATAAATGCTGCTTCCTTTCCATGACGGCCCTTCGGCTTTGGCCATTAACATCACCCAGCAATTGAGGTAAGTATTCCAGTTTACTGAAGGCCCCCAGTAATATTTTCCTGTTGGTGACGATGCCGGCCCGCCGCCCGATGATAACGGTATTTGTACAGAAGCTACAGGCTTGCCAACACCATTATAAGGTATCGTAAATTCTTTACCGTCCCATCTTTTGGCTTTTCCTGCCGGATTGTCCAGATCGCTCAACAATATACGCGCGATACTTATGCACTGTCCGCTCCATTCCTTTTTAGGGTCATACGTTTCACTTTTATAGTTGCCCGGATACCCATATTCACCATAAAACAAATACAGATATTTGCCATTGGCTACAGCTGACGGATCGCCTGTGCCACCTGCAAAATTGGCCGCCGTATTGTGCGGCCGTAAGATCAGCCGGGGTTGCTCGTCCTCAATAAATATCCCGTTGTTCTTCCAGCTTTTTCCGGCATCAGTAGATTTCATGATCCCGATACGACACACTGCCGATGGCGATGAAGGGCCTTTCAATCCCTGCGGCCAGCGGTCATTCTTATAGCCTTTACCTGTTTTTGCATCATATGGTAAAGTGGCCGGGTAGTTTTCATTATGATACAGTGCATAAAGCGTTTTACCACTCTTATCTTTTACATCCTGGTAAATAGACTCAAACCATACAGCCCCGTGCAGGCCGGGTTTACCGGGTGAAGCATTAGGCGGCATTTTGGGGGCAATAAACTCGTTCTCTTTTCGTGCAAAGGCCTCATCTATGTGCTGACCGTCAACATATTTTAAATTATTGGATGGCCCCCATAAGGGATCTTCACCATATTTACCGGGAAATATCCTGAAGGTATCGCCTATCCATACTTCCGACATATTGCAGTCGACAAAAGAATTGAACACAAATTTTTTAGTCGGGATAAGGGTAAATTGTGGATTACTGTTTTGAGTTGAAGAATGTTTATTAGAAGGGAAAACAAATGCTACGATGGTCATCAGGCATAAAGCCATGCCCAACAGCGTATAAAACTTAGTTACTTTCCTTCTCATTATGCTAATTTATCAATTCAGCATCAATTTTCCACCGGCATTTCTCTTAATTGCTTTGGCGTTAGGGGTTCGTACCCAGCCGGGGTCGAAAATATGGCAGCAGGTATGGGTTCAAATTTAATGTCTTTTACAGTTGTTTTGATCACCATAGGACCATGACTGACGGTGAATGCTATTGGGAAACCCTTTGTTGTATCAAAAGCCATGGTAAGCGAATTCGGGATGACTGAGAGTTCTTTGGTAAACCATGCCTCGGCTGTTTCTCCGGTAACCTTATTGGTCAGTCCATATTTTAAAGCCTTATGCCCGGCAATGGTTTGGGTATCGGTACTGGCGGTATAACTATAGCCAAGCCTTGCAGGGGACTCTTCTGCCTGGTCAGCTTTGTTATAATCAATTACATATTTTTTGGCACTTGATGATAATAGCACCCGCATAAAGTCGGTAGGTTTATAGGTGATGATCGTAGTCGATTCATCGTTCATCTGCTGGATACTTACCGCCGAATCACCTTTGAAATAAACTTTGGCTGATTTTGGTAAGTAAAGCAAATATTTATGCAGGCTATCCGGCAACTGGTATTCAATATTGTAGGATATAAATCCTTGTACCACCTTTTTACGGCTGCAGGAGCTAAATAATGCGAGGGAAATAATTAAATAGAAAGACGCTTTTTTTACTGACATAGGGTTGTTAAGGATCATTTTACAGTCGGCTAAGTTATCAAAAATCGTTCTAACACCTATTGCAAGGCCGCGAAACCCGAAAAATACAAATCAGTAGTATTACGCAGGCATTTCCGTAGAAACACTAACTCCTAAGCATCCCTGGCAACATACATTTGGATATACATTTAACACTTACCATTATGAGCAAACTGACCTACATTGACGACTGCCAGATCGATCAATTTATTTTAAGAAAAATCCTGACCCGTTACGGGTCTTCATGCGAAGTAAGATGTACTGATACCTGTATCGGGTTACTCAGCCTCTTGTCAAAAAGACACCTGAACGAAGATGAGATACCTGATATTATTTTGCTGGATATTTACATGCCCGGCCTGAATGCCTGGGATTTTTTAGATAGGCTGAGGTGGCTGTATCCAACCTTACCCAAACCCGTAAACGTTTTTATACTATCGGCCTGCAAATATACCGCGGATGTGGAGCGTGCCAAACAATATCATTTTGTAAAAGCATTTATGCTGAAGCCTATTACTAAGGAAGTGATGCAAAACCTGATATTGCAAATAGAATCGCACAGAAGATTTGAAGTGATAGAAACTGCCTGTTAAGTAGTGTTAGTCCGTTTTACCCGTTACATTCACAAGGATAGAACTTGTGTGGGCAATGCCTAATGTTTTGCCCGGTGTAACTTCCAGGTAATGCTGCAGGTAACCATTTATAATACCTTTGATCACCTTTTCGTATGTTGCCTGGAACTCGTGCATCTGAGGTACTACTGATTTACGGAAATACATTTTACCGTCAGCATCAACGTATGCATAAAAGGAATAATCAAAAGCCTCGTAAGCTTTATGAATGGTGATATTATATTCCGGGGCAAGGTAATCGTCAGCCGCATCGATATCTTCCAGGGCCGTCGGAACATTTTTTACCTTTTCGACGGCTACACGTGGTGTTTTACTTGTTAACACAACAGGCTCCCGTGCAGCAAAGGCACTGTCCATTTTACTGTTGGCCAGCTTAGCTCTGGCTTTTATAAATAAAGTGTCTTTTGGTCCGGGCAGCCCCATCTTTTGGATGTACGCCGCAGGCCGGCTTTTTTTGTAGCGGTCTGAGTAAAAAGTGAGGTATACTTTTGAGCCTTCATCATTATCCTCAATAACCTTTTCTTCCACCCTCAGGGCTTGCAGGATCACGCTGTCCCTGGCTATCTTTTTTAATTTGAACCAGGCCCCCACCATATTAAAGATCGAGTCGTGATCAAAGTAAACATGGAAACCGTAATATTTTTTTGTCTTCGGGCTTAATACTAATACCGAGTCATCCGCAATAAAATAAAGATCCCATGCAGGTTCCAACTGATAGCCTTGTTTATCGAATTTTAACCCGTTATCAAATATCCGTCGTACTTCGGTGAAGTGTGTGCCCCTTACTGTGCCAAAAGGCAGGGTCTTCTTATGATGAGTGCGATTGCACGAAATGTATACGGCGGAAATAAGAATTAGCAGCAGTAGCCCGTATCTTTTCATAAGAATTCGGGTCAAAATAAGTAAAAATCAATAATCTTTAAATAAATTGCTTCTTATAACCGGTTTAAACTATGAGTAAATTTTATCAGTGGATTTTTGCCGCCCTTTTAATAGCAATTGCTGTTAATGGAAATGCCCAACAACGTAAACAAGTGCTGCTTGATTCTTATTTTAATGATGAGTATATGAAGGATGCATCAGGCAAAATGGTGTCCTATCATTACAAGTGGAACGAGACTGATAACAATGGTTTTTCGATATTTAAGGCGGCTTTTAAAGGCGCCGGTGCAACAGGTATCACTATGCTTTACGGCGTGCCTGATGCAGCTATTCTTGGTTCGGCGGATGTTTACATCATTGTTGACCCTGATACCAAAAAAGAAAGTGCTAACCCGAAATATATCCAGCCCGAAAATGTAGAAACGATCAGTAACTGGGTAAGGCGCGGCGGGGTATTGCTGCTGATGGCTAATGACAGTGCCAATGTAGAACTAAAGCATTTCAATACACTTGCTGAAAAGTTCGGTATCCATTTTAATAACGACCTGCGCAATCACGTAAAAGATGACAAGCATTTTAAAGATGGCGAGTTTATTATTTATGACAACCTGATACTGAAAACTGCCAAAAAGATATTTATGAAGGATATTTGCTCGATAAGCGTAACTGATCCGGCGATCCCTGTTTTGCAGGATGGTGATGCCACAATTATTGCGATGGCCCGCTATGGCCGGGGTACCGTAGTAGCCGTTGGCGATCCCTGGCTGTATAATGAATACACCAACGGAAGGCTTCCTATCGATTTTGAAAATGACAAAGCCGCCGATGATCTGGCTGCCTGGCTGATACAACAAATACCGGAAAGAATACGATAGACTGTCTGAACCATGATTTTCAGGATTTATGGATTAGCTTGATTATTTATTGCAAAACAGAAATCTTGGAAATCCTTTAATCGGGATAATCAAGGTTCAGATAAAGTTACAACAGCAAAGTGTCAACCCTGTGCGCATGCACAATGTCATCGCAGGGCGACCATGAGAATATGGTAAATCGCCCGTCCTGTGACGCCACCAATGCAAAGGCATCGCGCTGATTGTAAACAAACTGCGCAGCAGCAAAATGCCGTGTACCACCATCCTGACCAGGAGATATGATCTGGGCCTGGCTGTCAATTATGGGCTCCGTCACCATGATCTCTTTAACAGTCTCGCCGCCATGCGGACGTGTGATCTTTGCGCCAAAGGCCAGTAATTCGCTTTTATCGTTAATAATTGTTGCCCCGTCTACAGCAGTCAGCCCCGCCACTCTTTCTATCTCGTGATTCAATTCTTCCTGCCAGATTGCGAGATTCTGTTTATCCACTTTTTGTTTTATCAGGTCAGACAAGCCGCAAAAAGATGGCGAAACAGCATAAGAAATAGGTTGAATGATGGAGTCGCGCCAGCTATCATTATCTGATGGCACCACCAGTAACAGGCCGCCATGGCCATGGGCACGCATGGAAACCGCCAGCTGCACATGAAGATTAACCGTAGTATTCCACGAGGCAGGCGATGAAAAGCCAAGCAGCGAAGTGAGCAGATCCGGACAATCAGGCAAAGTAACACTTTGCTCATCCACTACTTTTACTTCATCCCCTTTTAAAACCGCCACATTCACAAATTTACCAAAGCCATCCACCCGGCGGTGTTTGATCACCAACAGTCCCGGTTCAACAACTTCCAGTACAAAACAAAAACCGGGGATATCATGGGTAGTGCCCCAGATGTATATTTCATCCCCATCATTCCATACGCCCAGGTGAATGCCTGAACGTTCAACAGCCGGTGCCAGTTTGGTTAAAATATCAGGAGCAAGCGGCAGGCGCTGTTCAAATATCAGCGGCTGTTTTGATTTATCAGGGGGAAGAAATGCCAGCGATATTTTGGGCGAACGGCCTTCTTCTTTCCGCAGGCTTGTCCAGAATGCGGTGTCAATAATAGCTTCTATTACCCGTTTTTGAGGCTCGGGTGCAAGGCCATCCTCGCCCCGTCTTATGGCAGCAGCAAGTTGCCCGGCAAAATGTTTTTCAATTGCACCAGATACCAAACGCGCCGCTTTATAGGATGGTTCGTTGAGCATCGACCGTATCTCGTTATTCATAGAAAGCTTTTAATTCAGAAAAAATTATGTCACTAATTTATTCCAAATTATGGCTGTTCATGCACACTACAGAAAATATTACGTTAATATGCCTTTTAAAAAGGAGTTTATGACTTGTCTGTTCCGATCAGTTTTTTTAGTGCATCCTCATTGGTTAGCCTGATATTTTTACCAGATACGCTGATCAATTTTTCCTCGGTAAGCTCATTGATCACTTTAAACAGCGTTTCGTATGATGCACCTGCAAAGGACGACAGGTCCTGCCGGGTTAGCTCGATATCGATAAACCCATCCTTGTTTACCCCAAACTGACCTTTGAGGGTAATAAATGCCTGTGCGATTCGTCCTTTAACGGGCATGTGGACCAGGTTGCGGACCCTTTTTTCCGATTCCTGCAGTTCATTGGCTATAAACCGCATTAGCTTATAGGTAAGTGTATTGTTCACCTGCAGCGTCGACTCAAAAAAATCCATGCTTATGAAGCAAACAGTAACCGGCTCTAATGCAGTTGCCGATACCGGGTAATGCGTATCATCTCCCAAACCCGTATGTCCCAATATTTCTCCTGCTTTTGCAAACCTGATAATGAGGTCTTTTTCTTCGCCCCATTTTTTGTGGACCTTCACATTACCCGAATAGATAAAATAGATCCCCTTTACAGGATCACCTTCCTTAAAAATATCCTTCCCTTTTTTTACGAAGATGTTTTTCTTGTGTGCTGCAACAGCCGGAAGCCAGTCTTTTAAACAAAGCCGGCATAGTAAACAACTTTTCAGATCGCACTCGTGATTGCTCATTAATATTCAAACTATCCGCAGGTGCAATATTAAATTTTTAATGCCCGATAAAGAAATTATTCATTGCACTTTCGCAGATAGCATTCCAATGATAATCTTCCGGGGCCGAGCACTGCAAATACAACGAGCAATATTAAGGCAACTACGGATGATACCAGGTCGGTATTAAATGGCGACTGTAATACATTGATAAAAAATACCGCTCCAAATACCACGGGGATTTGCATAAGGGCTGAAAAACGCGTAAGTATTCCTAAGGCAATTAATGTACCCCCTACCAGGTGCACAAAGGTGACGTAATATACCAATGCCATCAGCACTCCCTCCGAAACAGAAATGTCGGGTTGGTTTTCGATCATAGATTTTAAATTGGCTGTATTATCCATAAAGCCCAATCCCTTTAGCAGTAAAAAAACGCCTAAAGCAATGCGGATAATATCGAGAAACCTTGGATGATGGCTATCACCCCATTTCTCAATCCGGTGGATCAAATTCATAAAAACCTCCTTTTAGAATAACAGGTTTATAATTGGTTATCTCTCAAATTTATCAAATAATTGATCTTATTGCAACAAGTTTTTTACAAATAAAATGATTTTGCCGTTTTTTAAAAATATTGCCTAAACAACATTAAATATAGATAGCTTGTTTAGAAACATCATTTATTATTAAACAAGCAATATAAATATTGATTATTGCAAAAATATTTCTTACTTTTGCGCAAGTTTTCACCGGGTACCCCAAATCATTATCAGCCTGGTAAAAAATTCTTCTTTTTAATACAAAAAAATGAAAACCACTGGCTATGCTAACGGGATACCCATCTCGCCTTCTTTAAATGATTTACCGGAGAATAATGATGACACCAAAAAAAGCTTTGTTTTAAAACAAAGACTCATCACCATTTCTTTGATGTGTATTGCAGTAGCAGTTGCCATTAGCCTGATCGCCAAATTCCTGGTAGCGCTGATCAATGTGATCACCAACATTTCATTTTACGGTGTTTTTGATTTAAAATTCCAAAGCCCCGCTAATAATCATTTAGGATTATGGGTGATCATAATACCTGCAATAGGTGGTTTATTGGTAGGTATCATGGCTTTGTATGGTTCAAAGGCCATCAGGGGGCATGGTATACCCGAAGCTATGGAGCAGATATTAGTTAACCAAAGCAAAATAAAACCGGTCATTACCTTTTTGAAGCCTATTTCCTCAGCCTTTGCTATCGGAACAGGCGGACCATTCGGTGCGGAAGGGCCAATTATTGCAACCGGCGGTGCACTGGGGTCAACCCTGGGCCAATTGTTCAGGATCACCTCGAACGAGCGTAAGATCATTTTAGCTGCAGGTGCTACGGCAGGTATGGCGGCTATATTTGGTACACCAATAGCGGGTGTTTTTTTAGCCATAGAACTGCTGCTGTTTGAATTCTCGCCAAAAGCTATTCTTCCCGTTGCGCTGGCCTGTATCACCGGTGCTGCAGGACATCATGTGTTATTTGATGCCGGCCCGGTTTTTCCGATGCCCGATCTGGAAACTCCTTCTAATATTGCACTGGCCATTTATAGTTTTATTGGTGTGCTTATAGGATTTTTATCATTAGGTCTTACAAAGGCAGTCTATTATATTGAAGATCTTTTTGAGAAACTACCCGTGCACTGGATGTGGTGGCCGGCTATTGGCGGCCTGGTAGTTGGACTGGTAGGTTATTTCGCACCACATACCCTGGGTGTTGGATATGACAATATTACCTCCCTGTTATCAGGTACCGTTCCTATGGTTATCATCCTTAACCTGTGCTTTTTTAAATTTATTTCGTGGGCTATTGCCTTAGGCAGTGGTACCTCGGGTGGTACGCTTGCGCCTTTGTTAACCATTGGCGGAGCAGCGGGTGCCATGATAGGAATGTTCTTAGTAAGCGTATTCCCCGGAGCGGGTATCAGTGTGCCTATGGCAGCATTAATAGGTATGTCGGCCATGTTTGCAGGCGCGTCAAGGGCTTATCTGACCAGCATCACTTTTGCGCTGGAGGCTACCATGCAATCGCACGCCTTGTTACCATTACTGGGTGCATGTACGGCATCTTACATTATCTCATTTTTCCTGATGGAGAATACCATCATGACCGAAAAAATAGCCAGGCGCGGAGTTTTCACCCCCGATTCTTACGAATCTGATCTGTTGCAGAAAATAACCGTTGCACAGGTTATGGGTGAAAATGACATCGTTCTGAACTCGCAAAATACTATTGAAGAGGTACAGGAATGGTTAAAAGAAAAAATTGATCATAATCATTTTTTTATGACGGTTGACAGCCATGGTGCCTATGCCGGTATTCTAAAAGTAACTAACCTGTATAAGGCTGATTCAGATAAAAGCAAATCTGTTAAAGAGATAATAGACCCTTCACATGTATTCTTAAAAACCGATGATACTTTGAGGACCGCAGTTGAACTAATGGCTCAACACAATACAGAAGCCTTGCCTGTAATAGCAGCAAAAGGCGCTAAGATCATAGGCATATTAACTTATCCTGATATCCTGTCGGCCTATAAACAAAACATAGACGAAAATGAGACCGCCAATACACAGATATCGCTAAGGCGTCGCCGGATCAAAATGCTGATAAAAGGCAGGAAATTGATCAACATTGACGACGTTTCAAAATAGGGCACGACATCTTAAACTATTAACGGTCTATTCAGCTGTTGTGGGATCAATCATCGTTGATACCTCGCTTACAGAATTTGCCGGAAAGCCGCCCTGCTTTGCGTGTTCGCGCACCATTTCTTCATTCGGAGCTATGTATACACAATAGATCTTGTCAGCCGTAACATAGCTGTTTACCCATTGTATCTGGGGGCCCATATTGCTTAGTACCCCACAAGAAGTTTGTGATATTCCTTTTAATTGTTCGGCGGTCAATTTACCTGCACCGGGAATCTCCCTTTCAATTACATACTTTGGCATGATCGTAAATTTTTAAGTATAAATAATAAATGAGATTGATGGCTGCACTTTACAATAGTTGTATAGTGCTTACTAATAAATATACAAATTTTTTTTAATAGACTGATTATCAAGGAATTTTTTAATATATTATTTCTATCCGGCATTTAACATTTTTGCTATCATTTTTTTTGCATACAGACAATTGTTATTTATACATTTATAAAATGAGAGCTAAAGCATCCCTCCTTTTAGTATTAATGGCATTTTGTCTTAGTGCTAATGCACAAAAATCAGCCAGTGCTGATATCAGCAACGATTCGCAATTAACCGTAAGCCGGTTTATTTACGGCCAGTTCGCCGAGCATTTGGGTCGTGGCATTTATGGCGGTTTTTGGGTGGATAAAAACTTACCCGTTGAAAAGCAGGACAGGATAAGGCTGGATGTAGTAAACGCCTTAAAAAAGATAAAGATTCCTGATCTGCGCTGGCCAGGCGGGTGTTTTGCAGATGAATACCATTGGCGCGATGGTATAGGGCCGCGCCAGCAACGTCCTAAGATGGTCAACACCAACTGGGGCGGCGTGACCGATGATAACAGCTTTGGCACGCATGAGTTTCTGGACCTATGCAAGTTGATAGGATGCGAACCATACATTGCCGGTAATGTGGGCAGCGGCACGGTGGAAGAAATGTCTAAATGGATAGAGTATCTTAACCTGGATGGTGAAAGCACTATGGCTACCCTTCGTAAAGAAAACGGGCACCCTGCGCCATACAAGGTTACCTTTTGGGGGGTAGGCAACGAAAGCTGGGGTTGCGGCGGCAACATGACGCCAGAGTTTTATGCCGATCAATACAAAAGATACGCTTCGTTTGCCAAAGACTATCCCGGCGCTCACCTTAAAAAAATCGCCAGCGGACCTAATTCGGATGATTATAACTGGACAGAAGTGTGTATGAAAAAGATAGGTACAGGTATGTGGGGTTTGTCACTGCACTATTATACTATACCATCAGGCGATTGGGGGCATAAAGGTTCAGCAACCAAATTTGATGAGAAAGAATACTTCAACACCATGGTGAATGCGCTGAAGATGGAGGAACTAGTGGACAAGCATTCCGCTATTATGGATAAGTACGATCCGCAAAAGAAAGTCGCATTGGTGGTTGATGAGTGGGGTATATGGACAGATGTGGAGCCGGGCACTAATCCGGGGTTCCTCTATCAGCAAAACAGCTTGCGCGATGCGCTTTTGGCCGCCACTACCTTAAACATATTTAATAACCATTGCGACAGGGTTAAAATGGCTAACCTGGCTCAAACGGTAAACGTATTGCAATCGCTTATTTTAACTGATAAGGAGAAAATGCTGCTTACCCCCACTTATCACATATTTGATATGTACAAAGTTCACCAGGACGCGAAATATCTGCCCATTAAACTGAATTCCCCTGATTATGAAGTTGACGGGAAAAAGATCCCCGCAGTAAGCATGTCGGCCACACAGGATTCAACAGGTAAGATCCATATTTCATTAGTTAATCTCGATCCTCACCAGCGTGTCGACCTCTCAGCAAACCTGAAAGGATTAAACTGGACAAAGGTGAGCGGGCAAATACTGACCTCAGAAAACCTAACCGATGTAAATACTTTTGACCAGCCATACAAACTGCAGCTAAAGCCATTTAACAGCGCTATAAAAGATGGGGATAAACTGGTAGTTGATCTGCCTGCAAAATCTGCAGTAACGCTTGAATTAAATTAATTTCTTCTATCTTGCTACCCCAATTATAAGACCACATGCTGCTTTTAGGTATTGATATAGGCACGTCATCTGTTAAGGTATCTGTTGTGGATGCGGCATCGCAAACTGCTATCGCTTCGGCACAATACCCGGATAGTGAAAACCCTATTTTAACACCGCACCCCGGCTGGGCCGAGCAGTCGCCTGATATGTGGTGGCAGCAGGTGCAACATGCCATACAGCTTTGTAATAATAGCGGGAAATATAATCCGCACGATATTTCGGCCATCGGTATTGCTTACCAGATGCATGGCCTGGTGCTGGTCAATAAGGATCAGCAGGTGCTTCGCGACAGCATCATCTGGTGCGACAGCCGTGCCGTGGAAATTGGCAATAAGGCCTTTAGTGCCATCGGTGAAGAAAAATGCCTTAGCCACCTGCTCAATTCCCCCGGAAATTTCACAGCATCCAAACTGGCATGGGTTAAGCAAAACGAGCCGGAAGTTTATGAACACATCGACAAAATGATGCTGCCCGGTGATTTCATTGCCATGAAGCTTACCGGTGAGATCACTACTTCAGAATCTGCTTTATCAGAAGGTATATTCTTTGATTTTATCAATAACCAGTTATCCAAAGATGTACTGGATTATTTCGGGTTTAGTAAAACGTTGTTCCCTGCAATTCAGCCTGTGTTTTCAAATCATGGTACACTGCAAAGATCTGTAGCCGAAAAATTAAGATTGAAAGCCGGGATACCCGTTAGCTACAAAGCTGGCGATCAGCCTAACAATGCATTATCATTAAATGTGCTTAATCCGGGTGAAGTAGCGGCAACGGCAGGCACATCGGGCGTGATCTATGGGGTCAGTGATCAACTGGCTTATGATCCGCAATCAAGGGTAAATACCTTTGCTCACGTCAATTATACGGACCAGCAAAAACGCCTCGGTGTTTTACTTTGCATCAATGGTACCGGGCGGTTATATAACTGGATAAAAACATTGTTTGGCCCGTCTGTAACTTACTCGCAAATGAACGAAAGGGCTGCGCATACCCCATCAGGCAGCGAAGGCGTTCGCATTCTACCTTTTGGTAATGGGGTGGAGCGTATGCTGAATAACCAACCGGTTGGGGTACACCTGCATAATATTGACCTGAATGTACATGGACAGGGGCATATTTTCAGGGCAGTACAGGAAGGCATTGCCTGCGCATTCCGTTATGGGCTGGATATTATGCGTGAGAACGGGATGAATCCATCCGTCATTCGCGCCGGCAAAGCCAATTTATTTTTAAGTGATGTGTTTGCCGAAATATTTGTGAACGCAACAGGTGTTCCGGTTGAACTGTATCAAAATGACGGCAGCACCGGGGCCGCATTAGGTGCAGGAATTGGTGCGGGCATTTTTACGTCGGCTAAAGAAGCTTTCAGCAACATGGAAAAGATAAAAGTAGTTGAGCCGGCAGGCAATAATAAATTTGAGCCGATATACTGGGAATGGAAAAATCTGCTTGAAGTTCAGTTAAAAAAGGTTAATCAATAATTCATTAAATCTATAATTCAATAATTAGTTATGATACTTACAGGCGAAAAAGAGTTTTTTAAAGGTATAGGCCAGGTTAAATACGAAGGGCCGCAAAGTGATAACCCCTTGGCGTTCCGCTGGTATGATGCGGATAAAATGGTGGCAGGTAAATCAATGAAAGATCATTTGCGTTTTGCCTGCGCTTACTGGCATTCATTCTGTGGTTCGGGTGCAGACCCATTTGGCGGGCCTACCCATCTTTTCCCCTGGGATGAAAAAACTGATGCTGTTGAACGCGCGAAAGACAAGATGGATGCGGCTTTTGAGTTCATCACCAAAATGAGCCTGCCTTACTATTGTTTTCATGATGTGGATGTAGTGGATTATACCAATGACATTAAAGAAAATGATCGCCGTTTGCAGGCAATGGTGGATTATGCCAAACAAAAACAGGCAGCAAGCGGTGTGAAATTGCTTTGGGGAACAGCCAATTTATTCTCTCATAGAAGATATATGAATGGTGCTGCCACCAACCCCGATTTTCATGTGCTTAGTCATGCCGCTGCACAGGTCAAAGCTGCGCTGGATGCGACAATTGCTTTGGGAGGCGAGAATTATGTATTCTGGGGTGGTCGCGAGGGTTATATGACCTTATTGAACACTGACATGAAACGGGAGCAGGAACACCTGGCTCAATTTTTACATACCTCAATTGACTACGCCCGTAAACAAGGTTTTAAAGGAACATTCTTTATCGAACCAAAACCGTGTGAGCCAACAAAGCACCAGTATGATTATGATGCGGCTACCGTATTGGGCTTTCTGCAGAAATACGACCTGCTGAAGGATATGAAGCTCAACCTGGAGGTTAACCATGCTACTTTAGCGGGGCATACTTTCCAGCACGATCTGCAGGTGGCGGCCGATGCAGGCATATTAGGTTCCATCGATGCGAATCGTGGTGATGCGCAGAACGGCTGGGATACCGACCAGTTCCCGAATAATATTAACGAGGTGGTTGAATACATGCTGATCATTTTAGAAGCAGGCGGTTTCCAGGGTGGCGGTATAAACTTTGATGCTAAGATTCGCAGAAACTCAACAGATCCGGCAGACCTTTTCTATGCTCACATTGGCGGTATGGATATTTTCGCCAGGGCGTTGGTTATTGCCGATCAGATCCTGAAAAAATCAGAATATAAAAAAGTTAGGAAAGATCGTTATGCCTCGTTTGACAGTGGAACCGGGAAAGCTTTTGAAGAAGGAAAAGCAAACCTGGAAGCCCTGCGGGAATATGCCATAGCCAACGGCGAGCCTAAAACTTTGAGCGGCAGGCAGGAGTATCTTGAAAATTTGATAAATCGGTACATATAGTTTATAATTGTCAAACCAACACCAATTAAAACCTGAATTAAATGCACACATTAACAACCGGTGATTACGTAGTATTTTTCATATACTTTATAATAGTTGCCTCTTATGGATATTGGGTATACCGGCGTAAAAACAAAAGTGATGGTACTTCTAAAGGCTATTTTTTAGCAGAAGGATCGCTTACCTGGTGGGCAATAGGCGCATCATTGATTGCTTCCAATATTTCTGCCGAACAAATGGTAGGGATGAGCGGTTCAGGTTTTAAAATGGGGCTGGCTATCAGTACCTACGAGTGGATGGCTGCTGCTACATTGGTTATTGTAGCTGTATTTTTTATACCTGTTTACCTCAAAAACAAAATAGCCACCATGCCGCAGTTTCTCCATCAGCGGTATAATGGTACAGTAGCCATGATCATGGCTATATTCTGGCTGATGTTGTATATCGTTGTAAACCTCATGTCGATACTTTATCTGGGCGGGGTTGCAATAGCGGGTATTTCGGGATTAGACCTGAAGTTAGTTATCGGCTTGCTGGCAATTTTTTCTATAATTATCACATTGGGCGGTATGAAAGTTATTGGTTATACCGATGTTATACAGGTGTTTTTCCTTGTATTGGGAGGGCTTGCAGCTACTTATATTGCGCTTCACCTGATCAGTGAAAAATCGGGCACTACAGGCCTTTGGAATGGCTTTAAACTACTGCGTGCCGACGCGAGCGACCACTTCCAGATGATATTTAACAAGAAGAATTCAAACTATCTCGATCTGCCGGGTCTTTCGGTACTTATTGGCGGTATGTGGATCACGAACTTAAACTACTGGGGTTGCAATCAATACATCACACAAAGAGCGCTTGGTGCCGACCTTAAAACAGCCCGCGCGGGTATTCTTTTCGCAGCTTTCCTGAAATTGCTTATGCCTGTGATCGTAGTATTGCCGGGAATAGCTGCTTATGTACTTTACCAAAAGGGTATGTTTCACCAGGAAATGTTAAGTTCAAAAGGCGTTCTGGATGTTAATAAAGCTTATCCTTCGATCCTTAATTTGCTGCCGGGGTATTTGAAAGGTCTTTCATTTGCTGCATTAACAGCAGCTATCGTAGCGTCTTTGGCAGGTAAGGCCAATAGTATAGCTACCATATTTACGCTGGATATATATCAGAAGGTTATCAATACAAAAGCCTCGGAAAAGAACCTGGTTAACACCGGTAAAGTAGCAGTGGTGGTAGCCATGATATTAGGCGTTTTGCTATCCTTTGTGATCGGCGATATGCTAATGGGCGAAGGGAAACAAGGGTTTCAGTATATCCAGGAATATACAGGCTTTGTTTCGCCGGGTATATTTGCCATGTTTATTTTAGGTTTCTTCTGGAAAAAAACAACATCCAATGCAGCACTTTTCGCAACCATTGGTGGTTTAGCATTAGCAATAGTTTTTAAATTTTTACCTTACTGGACTGATCTTTCCTTCCTTTCGCCATACGGTTTTTCAAAACTAAATGCTGATGGTGTATATGAAATTCCTTTCCTGGACAGGATGGGTTTCGTTTTCATAATCTGTATTGTAGGTATGTACATTATATCGAAGATTGAAAATGCTAAGGGCATGCTGACAAAGGGGTTAGAGGTGGACGTGAATATGTTTAAAACAAACAGAAGCTTTGCAATCGGAGCTATAGTAATTGCCGTTATTCTGACGTTTTTATATACCTTTTTCTGGTAATCTTAATCGGTAACATAAAAAATGCGCCCCGGTAAACCGGGGCGCATTTTTTTTAACATTCGTGGTATAAGAATCCGCAGATAAGGTAAAAGTTGATGGCAATTTGTTTTATATTTAGCGCTCTGAATTTAATAAACCGTCTATCTGCATGTTCAACAACCTGGAACAAACTTTTCGCTGGTACGGCCCGTCCGATCCGGTTACATTAACAGCTGTCAGGCAAACCGGGGCTACCGGCATCGTCAACGCCCTGCATCATATTCCAAGCGGCGAAGTTTGGAGCACCGAAGAGATTGAAAAGCGTAAAAATATTATCCATGATGCCGGGCTTACCTGGTCGGTTGTGGAAAGCGTTAATATCCACGAAAGCATTAAAACTGCGGGCGTTGAGCGTGAGAAATATGCAGAAAATTACATTGCAACGTTAAAAAATTTATCCAGGGCAGGCATCAAAACGGTATGCTATAATTTTATGCCTGTGCTGGATTGGACACGTACTGATATTGATTACCATTTGCCGAATGGTGCTTCGGCATTGCGTTTTCACACAGCGGCTTTGGCAGCCTTTGATCTTTACATATTGGAACGAGAAGGCGCTTTCCGGGATTTTACCCCGGATCAGCAGCAAAAGGCAAAAGCTTACCTGGATGGACTTACCGGCGAACAAAAGCAGCAGTTGATCACTAATATTATGGCCGGACTTCCCGGCACCAAAGATGTTTTGACATTAGACCAGTTTAAAGGTCACCTTGAAAAATATAAAGGCATTGATGCCGGTCAGTTAAAACAAAATCTTGCCTGGTTTTTAAAAGCTATTATTCCTGATGCTGAAAAGCTGGGTATCAGGATGTGTATCCACCCGGACGACCCGCCATTCCCGATATTGGGTCTGCCGAGAGTTGTTTCAACCGAAAATGATTTATTGGATGTGGTTAATGCATCGCCATCTCCTGCTAACGGATTGACATTTTGTACAGGTTCATTAGGGGCAAGGGGAGATAATGACCTACCGGCGATGATAGAGCGGTTAGGAGAACATATTCATTTCCTGCATTTAAGAAATGTGCAAAGAGAAGCGGATGGCAGTTTCTTTGAAGCCGACCATTTAGGCGGCAGTACGGATATGTATGCCGTAATGAAAAGCGTGATCAATGAACAAAAAAGAAGAGTGGAAAGCGGCCGGGACGATATTGCCATACCAATGCGTCCGGATCACGGGCATAAATTACTGGATGATTTTAACTATAATACCTTCCCCGGCTACTCTGCTATTGGCCGGTTAAAAGGGCTTGCTGAATTACGTGGCTTGGAAATGGGCATCAAAAACACACTGTATCCATGAACGATCGTTTAAAAATAGGTTTTCCGGGCACCGTGCTTTCTTTCGGCGAAATGATGCTGAGACTCTCACCAGATGAAAGCGGCAATTGGCTAAGGCAAAACTTATTCCCATTTTATATTGCCGGCGCCGAATTGAATGTCGCCACTGCCCTGGCTTTGTGGAAGGTTCCGTCAAAATATATCACGGCGTTACCCGATAATAACCTGTCACGGCAGATCGTCAGTTTTCTGGAACTGCAAAAAATAGATATGTCGCCGGTCCTTTATCAATCGGGAAGACTTGGCCTGTATTATTTAACCAAGGGCCGTGATCTGAAAAATGATGCGCTTATTTATGACCGTGCAAACTCCGCATTCGCGGGATTAAAGCCCGGGGTGATCGATTGGGATAAACAATTTGAAGGGGTCACCTGGTTTCATTTCAGCGCAATATGCCCTGCCATCAGCCAGGATATAGCCGATGTATGTCATGAGGCCCTGGTAGCTGCATCACAAAGAAACATTACCATATCTGTTGATCTGAACTATCGTTCAAAGCTTTGGCAATACGGAAAAAGTCCGCAGGAAGTGATGCCCCAACTGGTAGAATATTGTGATGTAATAATGGGTAATATCTGGGCGGCAGATATGATGCTGAATATCCCTGTTACTCCTGATATGCATGAATCAGGGCAAAAGAGTATCTATCTTAAAGAGGCATTAAAAACATCCGAGCAGTTAGTGGCCCGGTACTCAAATTGCAAGGTGGTGGCTAATACCTTCCGGTTTGATGATCAAGTTAAGATCAGTTACTATGCCACGCTGTACGCCAACAATATGTTTTACAGTTCAAATGAATATGCCACTACCAAGATCATCAATAAAGTTGGCAGCGGCGATTGTTTTATGGCCGGACTGATCTATGGGTTTTATAACCATTTCGATGCCAAGCAAGCTTTAGAATTTGCTACTATTGCGGCGTTCGAGAAACTGTTTATTGAAAGCGATACCACCAATGTAACTGCCGAAAAGTTGTTGCTGAAATTGAATAACTGGCCAGGTTAAAAAAAATATTTAATCAAATCAAACATGAAAGACAAACAAGCGGTACTGGATAGCATTTTAAAACAGGGCATGCTGCCTTTGTTCTTTTATGAAGATGCTGAAGTGAGCGTACAAATAGTACGTACCTTGTACAAGGCCGGGGTCCGGGTAATGGAATACACCAACCGGGCAAAAAAAGCATTCGAAAATTTCAAATTAATAAAAGCAGCACAGGAAAGTGAAATGCCTGATCTGTTTTTGGGTATTGGCACTGTAAAAACCGTTGAGGATGCAACCAGATATATTAACGCAGGTGCAGATTTTTTTGTAGCGCCGACGATAAATCCCGACATAGCGGATATGGTTAATAAACAGAAAGGTTTGTATATCCCCGGATGCATGACGCCTACTGAGATCCATTTGGCCCAGCAACATCAGGCTGCGCTAATAAAAGTATTCCCGGCGAATGTTTTGGGGCCGGGGTTTGTCGCTGCGGTATCGGATGTGTTCAGGGGGCAATTATTTATGCCGACAGGCGGGGTTGAATTGAACCAGGATAACATAAACGTCTGGTTTAAGGCCGGTGTTTGTGCCGTAGGTATGGGGAGCAAATTGATCACCAAAGAGATACTGCAAAATAGACTTTATGATCAGCTTTATATCAATACGCTAAATGCTTTGCAATTGATCAAAACCGCCAGGCAGTTATGAATGAGAAACCGGGAAACTACAGGTGGGTGATCTGTTCGCTTATTTTTTTTGCTACCACTATTAACTATCTCGACCGGGCGGTGATCAGCCTGCTGAAATCAAACCTGACTGCCGATTTTAAATGGGATGATGGCGATTATGCCAATGTGGAAATAGCATTTAAAGTAGCTTACTCAGTAGGGTTATTATTTGCCGGGCGATTGATCGACAGGCTGGGCACAAAAATGGGTTATTTCTTCTCCACGCTTTTATGGAGTGTATCGGCAGTGTTCCACGCGTTGGCTAACAGTACTTTTGGCTTTGGTGTGGTACGTTCTGCTTTGGGATTGAGTGAGGCGGGTAATTTCCCTTCTGCTATTAAAACTGTGGCGGAGTGGTTCCCCAAAAAGGAACGCGCGCTGGCTACCGGGATCTTTAATTCGGGGGCAAATGTCGGCGCTATTATAGCACCATTGACCGTACCCTTTATTGCAGTTACCTGGGGATGGCGCTGGGCCTTTGTGATCACAGGATCAATAGGCTTTATCTGGTTGGTATTATGGCTGATTTTTTACGAGATACCTGCGAGGCAGAAACGCCTGGGTAAAGCCGAGCTCGATTTTATCAATAGTGATAAAGACGAGCAAGACCGGGCGGATAAACTGAAAGATGAAGCGAAAGTAACCTGGGCAAAACTGCTTAGTTATAAACAGACCTGGGCTTTTTCAATAGGTAAATTTTTAACCGATCCTATCTGGTGGTTTTACCTGTTCTGGCTGCCCGATTTTTTGGAAAGCCAGTATGGATTAAAAGGGACAGGTATCGCCGTTCCGGTGGCGCTGGTGTATACGATATCCACCTTCGGCAGCATTTACGGGGGCTATCTGCCTAAAAGTTTGATCGAGAAAAACTGGCCGGTATTTAAAGCCCGTAAAACCTCGATGCTGATCTATGCTTTTGCGGTAGTACCTATCATTTTCGCACAGATATTGGGGAACATTAATATGTGGTTGGCGGTGATCATTATCGGTTTGGCGGCATCAGCCCACCAGGCCTGGAGCGCCAATATTTTTACTACCGTTTCGGATATGTTCCCTAAAAAAACTGTGGGTGCGATTACGGGAATCGGGGGCATGTTTGGTTCGGTTGGCGGTGTATTCCTGTCGTTATTTGTCCAGAAAAATATGTTTGTACACTATCGCGCTATCCACCAGATAGAGACTGCCTACTATATTATGTTTTTCGTGTGCGGCGGGGCTTACCTGCTGGCCTGGTGCATTATGCATTTCCTGGTGCCAAAGATGAAACCGGTTGATATTTGATAAACTACCTGAAGCGACTTGATTAATCACCCTAACAGGGTGATTTTTTTATTTTTTAAATAAACGTAATTTGATGGTAGATTTAAATATTGGCGGGTATTGACACAAATGGCGTTTAAAGTTTTAGTACAGAAATCAAGGAGTTGGTACAGGTTTTTGATTGTACTGGTTTTTTGCGTGCTCCAGTTTTCTGTTTGCTTTGCCCAAAAATACACCTTTTCGCACTACGACATCGAGGATGGCTTAATTGAGTCGCAGGTGAATAACTTTGCTTTAGACAGCCAGCACCGCTTATGGATGGCGACTTTCGGCGGGGCCTGTCGTTTTGATGGTAAAGAATTTGCTTCCTATACTCGGCAAAATGGGATGCCTACCAACTTCATCAATACCGTTTTTGCGGATAAAAGCGGCGTAGTATGGTTCGGTACGCAGAGCGGCCTGGTAAAGCTGGTAAATAATAAATTGGTAAGTTGCCCCGTAACGGTGAAACTAAAAAGCAGCCAGGTAGATAATATTGTGCAGGATGGCAGCGGGGCGGTATGGTTTATCATGAGCAGGCATTTGTTCAGGGTATCAGGGGATGTTATCAAAGAGCAATTTGTTCAGGATACCATTAAACGCGCATTAACCACCATTGCTGCTGATCATAAAGGCAGGCTATATGTTTCTGTTTATCAAAAAGGTATTTATTATCTCGATAATGGTAAATGGACTGATTGTGGCCAATTCCCTGCAACTGAGAAGGATATTTTTATCAGTAAGATCGTTTTTGACAAAACTGATCATAACAGGTTATTACTGCTGACAGATGATGATGTTTATTCTTTGAAAGATAAACTACTACAGCCTTATGCCGGCAAATTAACAGCTGCTATCAGAAAACCTATGCTATGCCTGGAGCAGGATACGGCAGCCAATTTATGGGTAGGCACTAATAATGGGGCTTATTACCTGAACCTGCAAAAGCAGCAGGCAACTCATTTAATGGCCATAAACGGACTTTCGGATAATGCCATCACCGATATTTATAATGATGCGGATAATAATTTATGGCTGGCAAGCCAGGGCAATGGTTTCTATAAATATGAAGGCAACCAATTTGTCACCTTCGACAGATCGCAGGGGTTGCCGGATAATGAACTGGTGATTGGTATTACAAAAGACAAGGCGAACAATGTTTTGCTTGGGATAGACGGCGGCGGGTTATTGCGCTACGACGGGAAAAAGCTTGCTACCGTTACCCTTCCTGTAAAAAATCCTGAGATAAATAAGATACAATGCCTTTATACAGATAAAAACGGGGTGGTTTGGATAGGTACCCGGCAGGGTGGATTATGGGCATACGATAAAAATAATTTTGTGCAGGTAAAAGGAAGTGATGATTATGCCATTAACGCCATCACCGAGGATGAACATGGCGTAATATGGGTGTCAACATCTACCGGTTGCTTTTACCTGGAGAATAATGCACTTAAAAGATTAAGTGATTCCCATGCTTTTTCTTCGTCCATTATAACTGCAGGGAAAGACTCCATAATTGCAGGTACGCAGGATGGCATTATCCTGGCGGTTAATAAAAAGATCGTCAAAAATTTTAAGCTGGATGCAGTAAGAACATCGGCCGTTTTCTGCATGCTTCAATATAAAAATATGCTGATCATCGGAACCGACGACCGGGGCATATTTGTTTGGGGCAGGCGGGCGGGAAGTGTAAAAAATTATAACGTAAAGGATGGCCTTAATTCAAATACCATTTATAGTTTGGTGGCCGATGAATATGGGGTGATATGGGCAGGTACCGGGCGTGGTGCTAATCGCCTCCTGTTTAATGCACATAGTAAATCTTTTACGGTAACAGGCAACGGCAGCTCCAAAAACCTCGTCCTGGAATCAAACCAGAATGCAACCTTGTATACTGATCATAAAGTTTGGATGGGCAATACAAAGGGTGTAATAGTTTATAATACTGCCGTATTGCCTGCTTATAAAACCCAACCTCATATTGTGCTCCAATCGGTAAAGTTAGTTCCGCAGCTTGCAGGGGAGAGAAAACAAAATAGCACAATAATTACTGATGGATCAAAACTATCTTACAGTAACCGTCACTTATCTATTTCTTTCCTGGGAGTGTATTTGAAAGACCCCGAAAGTGTGACCTACCGCTATAAGTTGAGAGGCCTGGACAGTACTTTTTCGCTGCCCGTTAAAAACAATGTGGTCGACTATCCTTCGCTTCCGGCCGGCAGTTATACCTTTGAGGTGAATGCGATCGCTAACGGCCTTTCATCCGAAACGGCCAGCTTTTCATTTTCTATCACCCCGCCATTTTATCAAACTTCAACCTTCCGTTTTTTAGCAATAGTCTTTTTTGTTTTACTTGGTGTTGCCATACAAAGCTACAGGCACCATATAAAGATCAGTCGTCTGAAGGTGATAGAGGCTACCAAACGTGAAGAGAGCTTAAAGATAAGGCAGCAAACCGCCGAGGACTTTCATGATGAACTAGGCAATAAGTTAACCCGCATTACAGTACTTTCTGAAATACTGGATACCAAAATGGATCAAACGCAGGGGGATCAAAAGAAGTTGCTGGAGCAGATCAAACAAAATGCCTCATCATTATATAACGGTACTAAAGATATCCTTTGGGCGCTCGACCCGCAAAGCGATAATTTGTACGAAATATTGAGCCATATCAGGGATTTTGGCAATGAACTATTCCTGGATACTCCGGTGGAGTTTCAGTTCAATGGCATAAGCGAATCGCTTAACGAGATAAAACTGCCCATGGAGTACAGTCGCAATATACCTATGATATTTAAAGAGCTGCTGAACAACATTCTTAAACATGCACACGCAAAACACGTCACCATTAACCTGGATAATATCCAAAGGGATGAGCTGCATCTGACACTTAAAGATGATGGCTGCGGATTTGATAAGAATGAAATACATGCCGGGCAAGGCATTAACAATATTATCACACGTACCAAACGTATTGGCGGTCAGGTAGATGTCAAATCAGAAAAAGGCGAGGGTACTTTGGTCAATTTGAGAGTTAAAATAAAACCATTAATTACGCATTAAAATAGCAGGAGTATGGATATCAGGATAGTGATCATTGAGGATGACCAGATCATCAGGGAAGGCTATGGTTTATTGATAGGCCAGGCCGAAGGCTACCGCGTGGTGAACAGTTACGCATCGTTTGATGAAGCTGCAAAAAACATCGTAAATGATGCTCCCGGTGTTATCTTGCTGGATATAGAATTACCCGGTACCAATGGCATAGAAGCTATCCCAAAATTAAAAAAACTGGTACCACATGCGCATATTCTGATACTGACTGTATATGAATCGGAAAAACTGATATTTGAAGCGCTGACCAACGGGGCATCTGGCTACCTCACTAAAAATACTGCGCCATCAAAAATTGTTGAGTCGGTAAAGGAAGTGAATGAGGGCGGCGGTCCGATGAGTGTGAACATTGCCCGTATGGTGATCAGGTCCTTTCAGCGCAACCAGGAATCCCCCTTGTCCAAACGCGAAACCGAGATACTGGAACAAATTGCGAACGGCAAAAGCCGCAGCCAGGTTGCCAAAGAATTATTCATCGACCTGGAAACCGTACGTACACACATCAAAAAGATCTATATGAAACTGGATGTCAACTCCCGGGCAGATGCCATCAGATTGGCCAAACAGAACAAATTGATCAAATAACAAATCACCCTATCAGGGTGATTTACAGCAATATGGGAATAGTTAGTTTTGAGAATACGCTATTCTTGTATGAAATTATACCTCGTTTTTTTATTTGTTGTCGTTTTTTGTGCATTCGCCCGTGCCCAATCCCCAGTATCAGGCCGGGTATCCGCCAAAATAATTGACGAACATTCAAAGGGTATCGACGGCGCGACTGTGTCGCTGCTTAGTACAAAAGATTCATCTCTTGTAAAAGCAAATATCACTGAGCAGAATGGGAATGTTTCATTTGAACAGATCAAAGATGGCAGTTACCTCCTGAGCGTAAGCACGGTTGGTTATAAAAAAGCCACTTCCCGATCATTTGATATCAATAAAGATAATCAGCAGCTTATCCTTGCTGATATCCGGCTTGAGCCCGGTAAAACACAGCTAAATGAGGTGAATGTGCAGGCTAAAAAACCTTTCATTGAAAAGCAGATAGACCGTATCGTGGTGAATGTGAATAACAGCATTGTGAGCGCTGGAAGTACCGCCCTGGATGTCTTGTCAAGATCGCCCGGGGTGCTGGTCAACCAGAATGATGATATCAGCATGAAAGGTAAACAGGGTGTAATTGTAATGATAGATGGTAAGCCCACCAACCTTTCATCAACAAACCTGGCCAATTTGTTGAGAAGCACCCCGGCAAATTCGATAGATAAAATTGAATTGATCACCAACCCGTCATCCAAATATGATGCCGCAGGAAGCGCCGGTATTATCAATATCAGATTAAAGAAAGATCTGCGCTATGGCACTAATGGTACTTTTTCACTCAGCGCTGGTCAGGGTGTCTATGGAAAGCTCAACACGGGCCTCAACCTCAATTACCGTAACAACAAGGTTAATATATTTGGCAACTACAATTATACCTATCGCGAAGGTTTTAACCACCTGGTTCTCGACCGTGAATTTCTGCACCCTGATGGTTCACTTGCCGGGGCATATTCACAGGATAACTATTTGAAGCTGCCGATACACAGTAACCTTGCCAAAGCGGGAATGGATTATTCTCCATCTAAAAAAACAACCATCGGCATCGTATTTACAGGATTGATCAGTCAATATGACCCAACAGGTACCAACTCATCTGATGTGCTGGATAGGCTCAGGCAAAAGACATCTTATTTTAAAACCAATAGCGATGCCAGCAACCGGCTGAATAACTTTGCCGGTAACCTGAATTTTAAACATGAGATAGATACAACAGGACAGGAAATAACCGCCGACCTGGACTATGCCCGATATGGCGTTAATTCGGTGCAAAATTATACAACCAGGTATTTCAATCTTGATGGCACAGCTGCGCAGCCGGATGATATTTTAAAGGATGATCAACCAGGCACACTCAGTATTTATTCTATAAAAGCTGATTATACATTGCCCATTGGAAAACAGGATAAGTTTGAGGCCGGTTTTAAATCGAGTTATGTGAAGGCTGATAACAATCTTTCCTTCTATAATATTTTAAGTGGTGCTCCGGTATTTGACACTACAAAAAGCAACCATTTTATTTACAGGGAAAACATTAATGCCGGCTATCTTAATTACAGTAAGAACATTAAACAATACAAGTTCCAGTTAGGGCTGCGCGCGGAACAAACAGTAGCCAACGGCGACCAGCTGACCACGGACAATAAATTCAGAAACTCGTATGTCCAGTTTTTCCCAAGCATTTTTATAAGCGATAAACTGAATGAACAAAATGAACTGGGTATTTCTATCGGAAGGCGCATTGACCGTCCCACCTACAAGCAATTAAACCCTTTTAAATTTTATCTTGATCCAAGTACTTATGTAGAAGGGAACCCCTACCTGGGCCCGCAAACTACTTACAATGCTGAGCTCGATTACACTTACCGGCAGAAATATATTGTCAGCTTTACATACAGCAATACCAGTAATAACATCACCAGCGTATTGTTTCCAGATCCAACCAACGACCGGGTTACTATTCAATCGGATATCAACCTGGCCACTAATTATTATTACAGCCTGAGTTTTACGGTGCCGGTTGATGTGACCTCCTGGTGGACAAGCACCAATAACCTGAACACGTATTACAGTAAATACAAGGGGAACTTATCAAATACTCCGCTAAATAAAGGGGCTTTTGCTTTTGACGCCAACACCAATAACACTTTTACGCTGTCCAAAAAAACCACTGCAGAGCTAAACGGTGTTTTTACATCGGGGAATGTTTACGGCTATTTATATGTTAATCATACGCTCGAACTTTCCGCCGGTTTGCAACAGATCATTTTAAAGGGAAAGGGAACCATCAAGCTGAATATAACCGATTTTTTGCGGACCAATAACCTGATAGGCACCACGAAAATTGATAATTACAGCGAAAGGTTCACCCGGCATGTCGAGTCACGCGTAGCTACCCTGGCATTTGTTTACCGGTTTGGCAGTAATAAAATAGCCCCGTCGCGCCGCACAACCGGCGGTGCCGAGGATGAAAAGAAAAGAGCGAACGGATAAAATGAGCACGAGGTATTTTATTAAAAATCACCCTGATAGGGTGATAATGTGCAAAAATCACCTTTGTATCTTTATGTTATCCGAAAAAAGGTATTAGTCAGCGTGATATGGAATATTCAAGAACACTTGAAAATAAGAACAAGATAACAAGCACTACCCTTAATCAAAAATCTTATACAGAAACAACCGGTAATTTTACCATCAGGTTTGTTTTTAGCGGTAATGAAATATGCGCAGTAGGCAGGAGGCAATTATCGATATACAGCGACTCGTTCATTATATTAAACAAGGGCACCCAATTTACAAGTAACAGCGACCCGCGGTCGGCAGTTAATGTATTTTCAATTGAATTTGATACTGATTTTTTGAATGATTTTAACAGGGCCAATTTTAGAGGTAATAAGCCGGCTCTATTTGATATAGATAATTCAACTTATCATCTTAAAGAAACTATTTATCCTTTTAAGGGGGATATGAAATTCAATATATGCCAGCTTAAAAATCATTTGGATAATGGCCCGGCAGATGATGAACTTGTAAACGAATATCTGCACCGTTGCCTGCTTAACTACTACCGGGTTTACAATGAAGAAATATTTCAAAAAGCCAAAAAGCTCAATTTCCTGCATTCAGGCACCAGGATAGAAATATTGAGAAGACTTAACCTGGCAAAAGAATACCTGTATGCCAATTATGACAAAAATGTAAACCTGGAAAGCCTGGCTAATTATTCGTGCCTTTCCGTCAATCATTTGCTGCGCACATTTAAATTGGCCTATAACCAGTCACCCCATCAGTTCCTGATACAGCTCAGGCTGCAGCGGGCCCAGCTATTACTCGCTAAAACAGAATACCCGGTTTACGAGATCGTTAATATGGTAGGTTTTAAATGTACCAGCTCGTTCATTAGGCTATTTCGCAACAGGTACCAAACCACTCCGCTGAAGTACAGAAATGTGCTTGTTTAGAGATTAAAGTTTAAATGTTTAATAATGTCAATTTTCATTTTGGAGGTTGGCCAATTGCTCAATCTTGCTATATTTGCTGCCCTGACAAAAATGTCATGGAAAGGCCCGTTCGTCTAGGGGTTAGGACAGGAGATTTTCATTCTTCAAACAGGGGTTCGATTCCCCTACGGGCTACTAGAACATCAAAATTACCCTTGTAAGTGAGGAACTTACGAGGGTTTTTTGTGAATTACTGTCAAAGTTACTGTCAATAAAAGTAACATAAATTCGAAACATTTCAGTTAAATCTTTAACGTAGTTTTATTTCTACCTATTTAGTTATTTAGCATTATTAAATAATGACTATATTCACGATTATTTAAACCTTGCATGAAAGCGCAAATTCTTGACGATTTTACTGAACCCCATGCTACATGTTATTTATCAAAAATAGACCTAAAAGAATACATTAGTTCCCTACCCGACGATTATAAAGAATACGAAGTTCAAAGGGAAATTGTAAATAATGCCTATCTGGATGCATTAATTACTACTATTACAGAGGGACGACATATCCCCCCTATTGTCCTTGTTGTCGAACAAGACGATTTTTCAATTGAAAATCGAACACTTAACATTCAAAAATTTAAAATTCTTGATGGCCTACAACGCACTTTTAGACTAAAGGCAATCTACGATTCCATAATTTTACTTGACAAAAAAATTCCATCCAATCCGGCAATTTTACATTTTTCCAAACTCCAGTTAGCGAAGAATTTTAAAAACGAAATTGAGACCTTAAACAGCAGTTCAATAATAATTAGCAAGCTCCTGGAATTTTATCGAGAGCATCCAAATAAATCTTTAGAAACCTTATATAAAAGAGCGCAATGGTTTGAAATTTGGACTGACTTGAAACCAGACGATGAGGTTAATAAAATGCTTATTTTAAATGCGGGTCATAAAGCTGTTAAAACAAAGCATCAACTAGAGCTACTTTTCAGAAACATTCTGCCAATTTTACAAAAAGTAGATTTACCAAAATTCAGGGTTATTAGAGAAAAGGATACTGCTCAATACAAACTTGGGAAAGAAAGAAAACCCGGACAATTTTTGTTTTCGAATTTAATAACGGCCCTTTTGTCATTCAGTGAATCTAAACCTCTAACAACAAATATCGATTTAATCCAAAAATCGCAAAACGCTCAGTTCGGTGATGATGTGTTTGATGAATTATTAAAACTGGATTTCTTGCAGATTTTCTTGAGGTCGCTAATAATTCTTGATGAAAATCTTTTCAAAACTTTTGGAACAATAGGAACTCAATGGCTTGGCAGGGAAACTAGTTTGGTTGGAGTATATGCTGCTATTGGCAAATATTCAAAAGACCACCAATTTGGAGATTCCGCTCAAACTGACCACCTGATTCCGATTTAAAGTGACCAGGGTATTCCGGACCAAAATGACCACCTGATTCCGGATCAAACTGACCACC
>JBEHXM010000009.1:0-61090 GCA_048498695.1 Bacteroidota bacterium | reverse complement strand
CGTCTTTTTTTACAGTTAAAATACCAGCCTTTACCGTTTCAAAATTTATGGTGGTATCGGTATAGCCTAACTCTGTAAATATAATATGCGCTGAGGCCAGTGTTGCATGTCCGCAAAGATCTATCTCATATTCCGGGGTAAACCATCTTAATTTATAGCCTTGTTCATTTTTTACAAAAAAAGCAGTTTCAGC
The DNA here is from genome assembly GCA_048498695.1 of Bacteroidota bacterium. Classification (GTDB taxonomy): domain Bacteria; phylum Bacteroidota; class Bacteroidia; order Sphingobacteriales; family Sphingobacteriaceae; genus Mucilaginibacter. The sequence continues at coordinate 60,897 of JBEHXM010000009.1, read as the reverse complement.
AAGGTTATTTTCAATAGCGATCTTTTGCATGATCTCATCAGGCAGCCATTCAGTTAAAGGGCAAATAGCGGCCGGATTTCCACCAAAAAGGCGATTTGTAAATGCATCGGCCTGGTAAATAGGTATTCTCATTAGTACTCAATTAAGAGGCTAAATGTACCTTTAAATTATTAATCCGTCAACGTTATTGAAGCTAAATTGAAGATGTTTAGCATTAAAATAATGTGGCTTTTACAGGCAGGTTTTGGCTTATTCTATCCACAAAACAGAATTGCCGTCACTATCATCATTTTGTTCATAATACTTATTGCCGGGGTCGGTTATCCATTTGTCGTCAACAATAAATTTGTACAGATATTTGCCCGGTTTAAGGTTCAGGCTTATCGTCCATTCATCACCTTTATGTGCTAATGTATAGCCATGATGAGACCAGTCATTAAAAGTTCCGGATAACCTTACTGATTTTGCCCCGCGGTAGCCTTTTAATTTAAAGGTATGATTAGGTTTTACTGATAAAAAGGAGTTGGTTATCCCGTCTTCAACTACGTAAGTTGCATTCAGCGGGTCTGTGATCCACTTGCCGTCAACAATAAATTTATAGCCATAATTGCCTGCCGTCAGTACCATTGGCAATGTCCACGTATCTTTTATCTTTTGTAATTTGATGTCGTTAGGCTTCCAGTGATTAAATCCGCCTGCCACATACACCCTCTTCGCATTCTCAAAACCTTTTAGCATAAAACGGACTGTTTCGCCCATGTTTAAGATGGAATTAAATCCATCACTATTGTTTTTTTCTTTTACAGGATTTTCCGGGTCTTCAATCCATTTACCATCAACCCAAAAACGATAATCGTGCTTTCCGTCGCTCAGATATAGTTGTTTCTCCCAGGTGTTGCCATGTTTGTCTATTGCCAGTTCGTTTGCATTCCAACCGTTGAAATCTCCTGCAATCATCACCCTTTGTGCGTCAGCATGGCCCTTCAGCTTAAATGTGTGATTGTATTTATAATATACAGAATTTGTATTTCCCGCGCCATCATCAGCTTCTAAGAGGTTGTTATGATCTGTTGTCCAATGGCCGTTAATGATATATTTATACTGGTAAATGCCGGGCTCCAATTTAATGTCCAGCACCCAGCCTCCGTCTATTTTTTTCATCAGGCCTTTCAATGTGCTCCAGCTATTAAAATTGCCCGACAAAAACACTCTTTTTGCATTTGTAAAACCAGGAAGCATAAACCTGGTCAAACCGGAAGGCAACTCATAAATAGTAGTTTTTGCAAATTTATTTACGCCATATTTTACCTGCGCAGGATAGCCGGGTTTTCCATCGAGCTGAGGTATTTGCAGGCTTATGACGTAAGGATTAACCTGCGGATTATCATTCAGGACATTTAATGATTTATCAAACCTGACTATATTGTTTTGACGGCCCAGGTTGGTCCAGCCATCCTTATCCAATGCGGTAAAATCGCCTTTCTGTACCTGCGCAGCATTTGCATTCACACCAGCAATGTTAAGGATGCTGTCCAGCGATTTTCTTGGCGATTGCAGGTCGATCTGTAATATTAAATGATCATGGTCTATGCTCAGCGTGTTTTGGCTTTGTGCCATAGCGGTTTTGATATTGCTTAAAAACAATACCGCTATGATCACAATATATCCGCACCGCTTCATCATTATTGATTGCTATAAATGTACATTTCAAATTCTTTTTTCACGAAGTTGATCGTAAATATCCCGCGCACAAAAAAATCATACCCTAAAATACCATCTACAGATTGCCCATAAAAGCTGCCCATTTTTTCGAGATTGGTGATCAAAATACGGTTATTTGAAAACATCTGGTCACCTATGGTTAATTTATCAAATTTTGCGCTGACTATTTCAAAACTCGAGCCACCAATGCCCGTTAGTTTTGACCTGCTGATAACCTGCATGGACGGCATCATCTTTTTTGCATGATTATAATCCAGCAGGTTCACTTCGGCACCTGTGTCAAAGGCAAACCACATTGATCTTGCATCTATTGCGCCTTTTAAATAGATAACATCATTCATGTACCTGAAAGATGTTTTTAGCTGCGGATGGTCAAATAACTGATCGCCTGGCTTAATGTTACCATTCTCATCCAGTTTGTGGATATAAAGTACATTATGAAAAAGATCGATCGTGATGGCTAATTTGGCAAATAAACGTGTGCCCAGTAATCCAAGTATTTTGATGTGCCGCCCATTTTCAAGGGCTGAAAGATCGGTGACATCGGCGGTTAACTTCGAATAATGAAGATCAAGCAGTGAAAAGTTATGTACTACGGTTGTGAACGAAGCCGCACTGGCCCCATTTATGCCGCCTGCCTCCTGGTCGGCAATTTTTGGTGCGTCTCTGAAATAGGTGGTATTCAGAACAAGGTAGGGAGCGCCTGTATCCAGGATAAAATTACCTTCTAGTGAATCAACCTGGGCCTCCACAATGATTAAATTCCCGGCCCTTTTAATGGGTATGGTCAGCGTAGTGAAATCACCATAGGGTTCAGGATCGTTTGGGACGCCTTTCAGATGGATTTCGCCAGCGCTTATTTTTTCGTCACATAGCCCTTTATTCCAGCAAAATGCTGAAATAAACAGGAACACGAAAAAGCAGAGCCTGGACATCTGATTAAGGTTGAATTTCTTAATAGACGTGCTTTTAACATAAAGTGTTACAGGTTTTTGGAGAATAAAAAAGCCCTCCCGATTGGTCGGGAAGGCTTTAAAGGATTAACCTAAATATGATTTCAGAATTTTACTCCTGGAGGTGTGCCGCAATCGTTGCAGCGCCTTGTCTTTTATTTGTCTTACGCGCTCGCGTGTCAGGTTGAATTTCTCGCCTATTTCTTCGAGAGAAAGGGGATGATTAGTGCCTAAACCAAAGAACAATACGATGATCTCGCGCTCGCGCTCAGTTAAAGTCGACAATGAACGTTTGATCTCTTCGGATAATGACTCGTTGATTAATATAGAGTCTGTATTTGGTTCCTGGTTCTCTAATACGTCAAGTAATGTATTTTCCTCACCTTGCACAAAGGGGGCATCCATTGAAACATGGCGACCGGAATTGCTCAGTGTATCAGATATTTTGTCAACAGTGGTTTCCAGCATATCAGCCAATTCTTCAGGAGAAGGCTCACGCTCGTATTCCTGTTCTAATTTGGAAAATGCCTTGCTGATTTTGCTTAATGAACCTACCTGGTTCAACGGTAAACGTACGATACGTGATTGCTCAGCAATAGCCTGCAATATAGATTGACGTATCCACCATACCGCGTATGAAATAAATTTGAAACCTTTGGTTTCGTCAAAACGCTTAGCGGCTTTTATTAGTCCTAAATTACCTTCGTTTATTAAATCGCCAAGAGTAAGGCCCTGGTTTTGATATTGTTTTGCAACGGAAACGACAAAGCGGAGGTTGGTTTTTGTAAGGCGTTCAAGGGCTGCCTGATCACCCTCCCTGATCTTTTGCGCCAGGATAACTTCTTCTTCGGCTGTAATTAAGTCAACTTTACCAATTTCGTGCAGATATTTATCAAGCGATTGTGACTCGCGATTGGTAATAGATTGGGTTATTTTGAGTTGTCTCATTTATGAATATTACCTCAATTCTTATTTTAGAATTGAACGTGCAAAGGTATGAAATTGTTATTAAAAAATAACAACTCATTTTATCTTTACATTCAAATTAAAATATTAAAAATTTCAAGTATAAATCGCCTTGATTTAACAGACTGATTTACAGCTCGCTCAGTTTAAAAGTTTCCTTTACCCTGATGCCTTTTTCAGTCTGCTGAAGCGTGCAGCACTCATTCGCCGGATCGTGCTCAAAATACAAAATATATTCGTTTTCCAAGGCCTCGTTCAAAAATATTTTCTTTTCGGCCAGGGTCTTTAAAGGAAACATGTCATAAGCCATCACATAGGGTAGGGGAAGGTGTCCCACAGATGGCAGCAGATCAGCCATATACAATAAATTTTTGCCCTTATAGTCAATCAAGGGCAGCATCATCGACTCTGTATGGCCCGAGACAAAACGTACATTAAAGCCGGGAACAAAGCCTACACCCTGTTCTGTATCAATAAATTTAAGCTGACCGCTTTTCTGTATGGGTAATATATTTTCTTTTAAAAAAGATGCCTTTTCCCGGTCGTTTGGATTTGTGGCCCAATCCCAATGTTGCTGGTTACTCCAATAGGTAGCATTTTTAAATGCAGGCAGCAGCTTTTCGCCGTCACGGATTACAGCCCCGCCGACATGATCAAAGTGCAGGTGGGTTAAAAAAACATCCGTAATATCATCGCGATGAAAACCTTTTTCAGCTAAAGAGCTATCCAGGCTGGCATCGCCATGCAAATAATAATGACTGAAAAACTTTTCGTCCTGTTTATTACCGATACCGGTATCCACCAGGATAAGGCGGTTGCCATCTTCGACCAGTAAACAACGCAGGGCCCAGGTACACAGGTTATTTTCGTCGGCCGGATTGATTTTGTTCCATATGCTTTTAGGAACAACGCCAAACATAGCGCCGCCGTCTAATTTAAAAAAGCCGGTGTTGATGGTGTGTAGTTTCAATTTTTTTGAGTCTTAAGTCTTGAGTATTAAGTTATGAGTCTTAAATCAGTCAATCGCAAGGGGGTGAAACTGCTAACTTAAGACTCAAGACTTATAACTCTACAGGTGGATGCACTCGCCATAAGCTTCGGCCGCTGCTTCCATTACAGCTTCGCTCATAGTTGGGTGAGGGTGGACAGATTTGATGATATCGTGTCCGGTGGTTTCCAGCTTGCGTGCGGTAACTACCTCAGCGATCATTTCGGTCACATTATGCCCCAGCATATGTGCTCCCAGGAACTCTCCGTATTTGGCATCGAATATCACTTTTACAAAGCCATCTTTGGCTCCGGCGGCAGATGCCTTGCCTGATGCTGAGAATGGGAATTTGCCGACTTTGATCTCGTAACCGGCTTCCTTTGCTGCTTTTTCGGTATAACCAACAGAAGCAACTTCGGGCATACAATACGTACAGCCGGGGATGTTATTATAGTTTAACGGTTCAGGACTATGGCCTGCTATTTTCTCAACACAAATAATGCCTTCAGCTGATGCCACGTGGGCCAGCGCCTGGCCTTTAACGATGTCGCCGATAGCATAAACACCTTCCACATTGGTGCGATAGAAATCGTCAACCAATACTTTTCCTTTATCTGTTTTTACACCGTTTTCTTCTAAGCCAATACCTTCAATATTGGTACTGATGCCCACTGCAGATAGCACGATCTCGGCTTCCAGGGTTTCTGTACCGGTGGCTGTTTTTACAGTCACTTTGCATACATCACCGCTGCTGTCAACAGATTCAACGGTAGAACTGGTCATGATGTTGATACCTTGTTTTTTAAGGATACGGTTCAGTTGTTTTGAAACGTCTTCATCCTCCAATGGTACGATGTTGTCTAAAAACTCAACCACAGTTACCTGTGTGCCGATAGCATTATAGAAATAGGCAAATTCGATACCGATGGCTCCCGAACCCACAACGATCATGGATTTAGGCTGTTTAGGTAAAGCCATAGCCTGGCGGTAACCTATCACCTTTACACCATCCTGTTTAATATTTGGCAATTCGCGGGAGCGGCCGCCTGTAGCAATGATAATATGTTTGGCAGTGTAATCTTTAGCTGCGCCATCTGCCGCCTTTACTTCAACTGTTCCTTTGGATTTCAGTTTGCCGGTGCCCATCAACACTTCTATCTTATTCTTCTTCATCAGGAACTGAACGCCTTTGCTCATTCCATCGGCAACACCACGACTTCTTTTGACCACCGATTCAAAATCAACTTCACCACCCGAAACCTTCACGCCATAATCGGCAGCATGGTTTAAATATTCAAATACCTGTGCACTTTTTAATAAGGCCTTGGTTGGAATACAACCCCAGTTAAGGCAAATGCCCCCTAATGATTCTCTTTCAACTATCGCTGTTTTTAAGCCAAGTTGCGAAGCACGTATAGCAGCCACATAACCTCCGGGGCCAGACCCTATAACAATTAAATCGTAGTCCATGTTTTTTATCCTTTTTTTGAATTTGAAGCCAAAGCTAAGTAAAAAGGGGGGAATAGAAAAAACACGGGCCAAAGGGCTGTTATTTTTACAAAAAGAGGATGATAATCCATATAAATTCTATAAGAATAATCGATTAATCAAAAGTTTAAAAATGAGGTATTTATATGGATTTCTTAATATTAATACCGGTGCATTAACTATTAGTATGTTAAATAAGTAAATTGTTGAAAAATATATAGCAAAAATTAATATTAATTTAACTTAGGCAGTCATGCCAATATCTATATTTGCGCCACATCATTTCACTATAAAAATTACATATTAAACAGGAGCAGAAAGGGAGTTGCGCTTTATTCTTTTAGACCGGCATTACACTATTGATTTTAATAATACACTGAAAAATTACCCGGTTATGGTATCGTTCTGACCGTTACCAGAAAAACTGATAACCGGTAATGTTTACCCTGTTCTTAACCCCTAAAGAACTTGTGCAATATTTTTATTACAATATCAATTCCGGTTCTCCTCTTAATATTGAATTAATAGTGGCATGATTAATTTGTTTTTATAAAATCTCAATAATTAACAACAAACAAAAAAAGTATGAGGAAGCATTTACTTCTTTTTTTAATCGGCCTGTTTACTACCGCGAGCATTGCCTTTGCTCAACAGGACAAACAAATTACCGGCAAATTGCTGGATGCACAAACAAAGGAGCCGCTCATTGGCGCAACTGTAGTGATAAAAGGCACAACCAAAGCAAGTTCTGTATCACTGGATGGTACTTTCAAGATCAGCGTACCTGCAGATGGCAATGTAACTCTTGTGTTTTCTTACATCGGTTATGTACCGAAGGAAGTACAAGCCACTGAGAAAAATCTCGGAACTATTACACTCGATCCTACCTCGGCCTCTATGAAACAGGTGAACATTACGGCAAACCAATCCCTTGCCATTGCCAGGCAAACACCCGTTGCTGTGTCGTCTGTTGGCAAGGTGTTCATCGAAGAAAAAGGCGCCGGAGCGGAATTTCCTGAACTGTTAAAGTCTACTCCCGGTGTAATGACCAGTAAACTGGGTGGCGGCTACGGTGACTCAAGGATAAACATCCGCGGGTTTAGCAGCAATAACGTGGCGCTGCTGATCAATGGTTTACCTGTTAACGATGTGGAAGCAGGAAAGATTTACTGGAATGACTGGGCGGGCCTTGCAGATGTAACAACATCTATGCAGGTGCAGCGTGGTATAGGTGCATCCACAGTGGCTGTACCGTCAGTAGGTGGTACTATTAATATCACCACTATGGGTACAGACGCACAGCAGGGTGGTACTGTTTCTCAATCGATAGGTAGTTATAACTCCTTAAAAACATTGGTTTCTTATTCAACAGGTGTAAATGATAAGGGTTGGGGAACAACATTCCTGTTATCGCGTAGTACCGGTGATGGCTATGCCGAAGGACTTTACTACACCGGATACAGCTATTTTGCAAACATTGCAAAGATATTAAGCCCAAGCCAGAGTTTGTCTTTCAGCATTATGGGAGCTTCTCAAAATCACGGTCAGCGCTATACTTACAATACGATCTCAACTTACCGGAATGCCCCCCAGGGTATCCGGTATAATTCGGATTACGGGTATCTGAACGGCCAGTTGTTAAGCGCGGAACAGAACTTCTACAACAAACCCCTGGCTTCTTTAAATCATAACTGGAAGATCAATTCAACCTCATCGTTAACTACGCAGCTTTATGCATCATATGGTACAGGCGCTGCTGTTTACCTGGCCGGACTTGCCAATGCTTCATCGCCGTCTTTAACAACCGGAAGCACTTTACCTACGGCGGTGCCAAGAACCGGTAACATTTATTCTCCGATTGATTTTAACCAGATCACCAGGAATAACCTGGCAAATACAGATGGGAGCTCAAGCACATTCATGCAAAATGCCGAGAATGACCACAAACAGTATGGTATACTGAGCACCTATAAGAAGAAATTGGCCGAACATCTAAACTTCCTGGCAGGTTTGGACATGAGATACTATGAAGGTGAGCACTTTAATAAGGTAAATGATCTGTTAGGCGGTCAGTACCTGGTTGATGTAAGGAGCAACAGCGCCACTTCACCTTATGGTAATATTAACAATCCTAACGGCCACATTGCTACCAATGGTAAATTTAACAACGATTATCGTTACGAAATAGGCTCAGAAGGTGTATATGCCCAAACGGAGTATGTGAAAGATGCCCTTTCTGCCTTTGTTGCATTGGCAGCTAATAATACCAGCAACCGCAGGGTTGACTACTTCAACTATCTTAACAGCGATCCTAACCAAACCAGCAAATGGGTTAACTTTTTAGGTTACCAGGCAAAAGGCGGTGCAAACTACAACCTTGACAACCAAAACAACGTGTTTGCCAATATTGGTTACATCCAACGGGCACCGCTGGTTGCATCAATTTTCCTGAATAAGAAAAATGATATCAATCCGAACGCCATACCCGAAAAAATATTCAACTATGAATTGGGTTATGGTTTCACCAGCTCATTGTTCAGTGCTAACGTAAACCTTTACCGCGCAAGCTACAAAGACCGCTCCAAAGTAAGCACTTCTTTGGCTACTGACGGTACCACGGTACTGACAACCAGCGTATCCGGTATTGATGAATTGCACCAGGGTATTGAAGCTGATGCTAAATTCCGCCCGGTGAAAGGGGTTACTATCAGCGGTATGCTCTCTATCGGCGATTATCATTATACGGCCAACAGCGGTCCGGGCCAGGTTACTTCAGATAACGGCCCGACACAAACACAATCATCTTATTTGCTGAAAGATAAGAAAGTAGGTGAATTTGGTACAGCAAGCACCGGTGCGCAAACTACAGCTGCATTAGGTTTAGACCTGACTGTATTGCCGCAAGTTAAGATTGGCGGTAACTGGAACTATTATGCCCGTTACTACGCTTCCTTCGATCCGAGCAGGATGCTGAATACAAGTACATTTAATGCTGATGCATACACACCTTATCAGCTGCCAAACTTCTCGACACTGGACATGAATGTTGTTTTCAGATTTAAACTGGCCGGGCTTGATGCCGCATTTATTGGCAACGTTTATAACGTGTTTAACACCATCTATTTGTCTGACGCTTTCGATTCAGCACCCAGCAACGGCACTTTTGTAAGCAGGACAAATGCCCTGGGCGTTTGGTACGGTGCCGGCAGGACCTATATGACAACATTAAAAGTTAAATTTTAATAAACTTTAAAGAGTTTTATGAAAAAGATATATCATTTATTCGCATTTGTAGCTGCAGTGTTTGTTTTGGCTTCATGTCATCCATTAGACAACACCTACAAAAAACTGGACGATGCCCCCGTACCAGCACAAACTATAACTTATAGCCTGGTAACATCAGACTACGGGCTTTTAGACACTACGGTATATGCACATTTTACACATAGCTTTAAGACACAAGCCGATGCTAAAACGTATATCCCGACAATTTTAAATTCAAAATACCGTCAGGCCGGTACCGGGTCGAATGCAAATGTGTCTTTTGCAACACAGATCGTTTTGGCGGATAGTGTTTACAAGGATGTGGCTTACACATTAGTTGATACTGACTATAATAACAGCTTTCACGATTATAATGCCTCTCAGGTACTTACCTGGCTGCCAAAAAAATATCCAAATCCTGCTGACAATCAATTAGCGGTATTGACATTAAATTATTTTAGCGGGAGTACTTCCACACAAACTCTTTCCTATTTGTATCTGGGCGGTGCCTGGCAGCAGATATATATGATCACACCGGCACAATATGCATCTGCAGGTCACGGGGGTTATAACCAGTTTAGTTCAACTGATGATGCCAGCCTGGTTGGATATTTAAATGCCATTTTGAAAGCAGACATCGGTGTTTCTGTCACTGCCAAATCCGGAGATGTTAAGTATGTCAGCTTTAATTATTATAACAGCGGGAAAAAGATCACGTCTCAAAGAGTTTTAATATTAATATATAACGGAACGAATTGGGTAATGACCGGAGCTAGCACATTAGGTTTTATTAAAAACAATTCAGGATGGGTACCCGATCCGACAGTTTATTATACACTTAACTCTGCAGATACTAAGCTTATTGCAGCTTCAACTATCGGTACTGATGCTCAAAGAGCAGACTTGGGCAAGTATGGGGATTTTTCAGGCTGGGCTGCTGCTGATCTGCAGAAGGCAATTATACTGGTGCTAACTACCGACTTTAAGTCGCCTACACCAAATGTTAATTACAAGGTTACTTATTTAAACTATACGGGTAGTGATGTGCCTACAGTAATTACCTTCCAGTGGAATGGTACTGCCTGGGTGCTGTCGAATTAATCCTTTAAAAAACAAAACAGGCACCATTACTAGTGCCTGTTTTGTTTATATAGGTTGATATGTATTAATATACAAATTCTCCAAATTCAGATCGGATAGTTACCTGTTTCTTATCAGCAGCTTCTACATGACCGATGATTTGTGCATCAACGCCAAAACTTTGAGATATTTTTATTAGCTCGGCGGCAATTTCTTCCGGTACATACAGCTCCATCCGGTGACCCATATTGAATACCTTATACATTTCCTGCCAGCTTGTTTTTGATTCTTCCTGTATCAACTTAAACAGGGGCGGAACAGGGAACAGGTTATCTTTTATAATATGCAGATTATCGATAAAGTGCAGCACTTTAGTTTGCGCTCCACCGCTGCAATGCACCATACCATGTATCTGTTTGCGGTAAGCATCCAGCATAGTTTTTATAATGGGTGCGTAGGTGCGGGTAGGGGAAAGCACCAGTTTCCCAGCTTCAAGCGTATTTCCATTACCGATGTTGATCTGATCCGTCAGGCTTTTGCTGCCCGAGAATATTAATTCATAAGGCACGGCATGATCATAGCTTTCCGGGTATTTTTCAGCTATAGTTTTATTAAACACATCATGACGGGCAGAGGTTAAACCATTTGAGCCCATGCCCCCGTTATATTCTTTTTCGTAGCTGGCTTTTCCATAGGACGCCAAGCCCACAATTACATCCCCTGGCTGGATATGGTCATTTGAGATCACATCCTCGCGTTTCATCCGGCAGGTAACGGTTGAGTCAACTATAATGGTGCGTACAAGGTCTCCCACGTCGGCTGTTTCGCCGCCTGTTGAATAGATGCCTATACCGGCATCTCTCAGCTCAGCCAATATTTCTTCGGTGCCATTAATGATAGCTGCAATTACTTCGCCGGGTATCAGATTTTTGTTACGACCTATGGTTGATGACAGTAGAATATTGTCAATAGCCCCCACGCAAAGCAGGTCATCCAAATTCATGATAATGGCATCCTGGGCGATGCCGCGCCAAACAGAAATATCACCTGTTTCTTTCCAGTAGATATAGGCAAGGGATGATTTTGTACCGGCACCATCCGCGTGCATAATGTTGCAGTAAGCGGGATCATTAGTTAAAATATCCGGAACTATTTTGCAGAAGGCTTTTGGGAAAATACCCTTATCAATATTTTTGATAGCATTGTGTACGTCATCCTTTGAGGCCGATACGCCCCGCTGATCATATCTTTGCGAAGAAATCATGGGCAAATATAATTATAGTTGACGGTTTATGGTTTATGGTTTATGGTTTTCGGCACTTACAGGTCGGAGTGCTCTTTTAGTACCTGGCGATAACGATTTAAAATAACAGATTTAGATATAAAGCCCAAAAAATGATGCTGGTCGTCAATCACCGGCAAAACCCAGGTTGATGTTTCATCAAATTTATTAACGATCGAGATCATATCCTCTCTATTATTGATCACCTCAACAGGTATCTTCATTATATTCAGTATCTCTACCTGGTGATTAATTTCGGGATTAAACAGGATGGGCCGCAGGTCATCCAAATAAATTACACCCGCAAGTAAGTCTCCGTCCAATACGGCAATAATATTTCGCTTTCCTGTTTTTATCACTTCCAGCAGGTCATCAAAGGATGAATTGATGTTTAATACTGAGGTAGCCGGTTCAATAAGATCGGATACATCTATTTGCAGCAGCAGGTTTTTATCATGTTCACGTGTAAATATCTTGCCTTCGTCTGCAAGCTTTTTCAAGTCTGGTGAAATGGGGGCAAACCATTTTGCAATCAGGAAAGCTATCACACATACGATCATTAATGGAATAAAAAGGTCATATCCCGAGCTGGATTCGGCAATTAAAAAGATGGCAGTTAACGGGGCATATAAAACCCCGCTCATTGTTCCGGCCATACCTACTATGATCAGGTTGATAACGGGCACCTGCGGAAGCCCCATTTGGACACAGATGAGCGCAAAAAGGTACCCAAAAGTTCCCCCTGCAAACAGGGAAGGGGCGAAATTACCACCATTACCGCCGCCATAGATAGTTATTGGAGTAGCAAAGGCCTTGAATATGCAAATCAAACTAAGAAAGAGGATGATCACCCAATCCCTATAAGGTATATATCCAAAGAAACTATGCTCTATAATTTGATGTATATCGCCATTTGTAAATGATTTGATGCTTCCGTATCCTTCCCCAAATAATGGTGGAAAGGTAAGGCAAAGTAAAGAGAGAAGCGCTCCGCCAATAATTGCTTTTTTAATTTTAGAATGACTCAGTTTATGAAACTGGCGTTCCACATATTGCGAGATGATAATAAAGTACCTGGCATACAAACCGCAGCAGATTCCCAGCACCAGGTAATAGGGTATGTTATGATAATTGAAATCCTGGCGGGCATTAAATTTAAATAGTATTTCTTCGTTCAGAATGATCCTTGAAAGCAGGCTGCCGCAAACAGCTGCAACAACCAGCGGAATAAAATCGGTAAAAACCACTCCCGTTAATAAAATTTCAAAAGCGAACATCACCCCGGCAATCGGTGCATTAAAGGCAGCAGCTATTCCGGCCGATGCACCCGATGCCAGCAGCAATGTGCGATCTTTATAATTCAGCTTGTAAGTTTGTGCAAAATTTGAGCCTATGGCCGCCCCGGTAACCGCTATCGGGCTTTCCAGTCCGGCAGAACCACCCAACCCAACTGTAACAGCACTCTGAATAATTTGCGAGTACATTTTGACAGAGGATACAAAACTCGAATTCCTGGCTATCTCATACAGAATTGCCGGAATGCCTTTACGGTCCTGCCCCTTAAAAAAATAGATTACAATAAGGCAAGTCAATACGATGCCGAGGAAAGGGAACAAGCCATAAAAAAGGATCTGATCTGTAAAATGAACTTTGCTGGTAATGATGAAATGGATGTAATGAACCAACGATTTCAGCATCACCCCCGCTAATCCTGCTGAGCATCCAACCAAAACACCCGATAAGATAAGGAATTGATTATGTGATAATTTAAAACGAAGCCATTGAAGTATTACTTCGTAGCTTCTTATCTTTTTAAGGCTGTATTGCCGGGTTTTTCGAATTAAATTAACAAATTCAGAGTAGTTTCTTAGATTCTTGTATTTTTTTGATGACATCTTAGTTTGCAAAATTGATCAAATAATTCGCGGATATGAAATTATTTGTCAATGAATAAGAAGCCATGTTGGGTTTAATGCGAATTACACGAATGGAGGCTCGTGTAATTCGTGTAAAAAATAATTTTATTAAATAAATAGCAGCTCCCTGAATTTTGGCAAAGGCCATAACGAGTCGTCTATCAATTGTTCCAGTTTATCCACATGATAACGTATCGGCTGGAAGTAAGATTTTACTTTTTCATCATAATCCAGCGATTTTTCGCGGATATCTTCTATCCCATTTGCTTTTTTGCGTTCGCTAACCATTGAATCAACATTTGATTTAATGAAATTGACGTGTTCGGATATCTGGTTGATCAGATCAAGTTGCGCCGTCCAGGTTGATTTATCGGCTCCTATATCTTTCAGCCCCTTCACATTTTCTATGAGCCTGCTCTGATAAGCAACCGCCGCCGGGATGATCACATTGGTTACCATTTCGCCCATCACACGGGCTTCTATCTGCAATTTTTTATAAAAGCTGTCCAGCAAAATCTCGTGCCGCGCATGTGCTTCTCTTTTACTGAATACGCCGGTATCTTCAAATAATATGGCTGATTTGTCGGAAAGGATGGCGTCCAAAGCCCTTGGTGTGGTTTTGAAGTTGGATAAACCTCGTCCTTCGGCTTCTTTTTCCCATTCATCGCTGTAGCCATTGCCCTCAAAGCGTATGCTTTTTGATTCCTTAATATATTTTTTGATCACCATTAATAAGGCAACATCTTTCTTTTCACCTTTCCTGATCAGCTTATCTACATCATATTTAAATTTCTTTAGCTGATCGGCCACAATCATATTTAATATGGTCATCGGCCCGGATGAGTTTGCCGATGATCCCACCGCACGCAATTCAAATTTGTTACCGGTGAAGGCAAATGGAGAGGTGCGGTTACGGTCGGTATTATCCTTTAATATTTGCGGGATCTTTGGTATGCCCTGCCATAGCATAGCGTCGTCTTTGATCTTTTTGCTGATCCTGGAAGTTTCGATCTCATCCAGCACGTCACTTAGCTGACTGCCCAGGAAGATAGATATAATAGCCGGCGGTGCTTCATTGGCACCCAAACGATGGTCGTTATTTACTGATGCGATGGAAGCCCTTAACAGATCGGCATGCTCGTATACTGCCCTGATGGTATTGACAAAAAAGGTAAGGAACATCAGGTTGTTTTTAGGCGTTTTGCCCGGCGACAACAAATTTTTACCGGTATTGGTGATCATCGACCAGTTGTTATGCTTTCCAGAGCCATTAACACCCGCATAAGGTTTTTCATGCAGTAAAACCTTAAAATTATGTCTTTTGGCAACGCGGTCCATCAGGTCCATCAATAATTGATTATGATCAATAGCCAGATTGATCTCCTCATATATAGGTGCGCACTCAAACTGTGAAGGAGCCACCTCATTATGGCGTGTTTTTAAAGGAATGCCTAATTGCAGGGCCTCAGTTTCCATATCCTGCATAAATGCGTAAACCCGCTCAGGTATCGAACCAAAATAATGATCTTCCAGCTGCTGGTTTTTAGCCGACATGTGACCGAAAAGTGTCCGCCCTGTTAAATGCAGGTCGGGCCGTGCGTTAAATAAGGCAATATCTACCAGGAAATATTCCTGCTCAATGCCTAATGAAGCATTCACCTTCTCTATTCCTTTATCAAAATAATGACATACATCTACTGCTGCCTTATCTAAAACGCTTAATGCTTTTAATAACGGTACCTTATAATCGAGCGCTTCTCCTGTATAGGAAACAAACACCGTAGGGATACAAAGTGTGCGACCCATAATAAAGGCAGGGGAAGAAGGGTCCCATGCTGTATAACCCCGTGCTTCAAAAGTATTGCGTATCCCGCCGCTTGGAAAACTGGATGCGTCAGGCTCCTGCTGGGCCAAAGCATCTCCGGAAAATACCTCAATTGAGCCACCGTCTGCAGTTGGTTCAAAAAAAGCATCGTGCTTTTCGGCGGTTGTGCCGGTAAGGGGTTGGAACCAATGGGTATAATGGGTGGCACCTTTACTCATTGCCCACGATTTCATCACCGAAGCAACCTGCTCGGCCATGTCTCTTGGAATTGGCTCACCTTTTTCTACTGAATTAATAATTACCTGGTACGCTTCCTTTGAAAGATACTCCCTCATCTTCAAATTATCGAACACGTTGGAACTGAAATAGTCGGAAATTTTGTTTGACGGCAATTTTACCTCTGGTATAGCACGGTTTAATACTGCCTGGAGAGCTTGAAAGCGAATATTTGACATAATTATAGGTTATGATTTATTCAAAAGTAAAATTATCCTCGATAATACCGAGAAAAAAGGAGCAAAATATATAAAGTTCCAAAAAAATCAGGCCTTATTTTGCTGGTTTTGGTTATTGTATCATTAAAAGCATTGATAAATCGATAATTATCTCATAAAATTCAAGATTTATCTAAATTATCGGATAAAAAATCAAAAAAATAGCCAATAAATATTTTTTTTGTTCTATTTAGCTTCTATTTTTAAGTTTTAATGAGGCTTATTTAAAAATAACCATTAAAAATAATGCAAAACTGCTATTAAATTAAGTTTGTTTTTTACAAATTTCATAATTATTGCATTTTTATTGATAATTTGGTATTATAAAATTTGCTTTTTTATAAAAACATACATAATTTCATAAAAAATTAAGAAAATTATATGTAAAATTTAAAATATGTATGATTTTAATAAAAAATAACAGGCAATTTTTGATCTAAATAGCCATTTTATTGCATATCATAAAAATCGTTCATATCAATCAAACTAAATTAAACAAACAATGAAAGTAAAATCTACAAAATTCAACCTGCTCAGTTCCCTCCGACAACTGACGCGTGAAAAATGGGTGCTTGGCGCAACTATTTTATCAGGAAAAATGATCGGGCTGGGCCTTGTATTGGTGGCCATGTTCACCATTCCTGGTTTGCTGCCAACAGCGGCCCATGCTGCAACTGCCGCTCCTGCTAAACCTACCGATCTTGAAACGTCAATGATCAATTCGATCAACACGGTTTGGACATTAGTAGCTGCATTCCTGGTTTTCGGTATGCAGGCAGGCTTTGTAATGCTCGAAGCAGGTTTCGCACGCAAACGTGAAACGGTGAACGTATTGATGGAGTGCGTATTTGATACCTGTCTGTGCGGAATTTTATTTTATGCCATAGGGTACTCCTTTATGTTTAGCCATGGTAATGGTTTTATCGGTTACCACTGGTTCTTCTTACAGGGAGCCCCTGCCACTTATGAAGCTACGGGTATTCCATTGCTGGCACATTGGGTTTTCCAATATGCATTTGCTGATACCTGCTCTACCATCGTTTCAGGCGCCATGATCGGTCGCACAAGCTTCCGCGGCGATATCCTTTACAGTATTGGTATCACCGGGTTTATTTATCCAATTATCGGTCACTGGGCCTGGGGACCTGATGGTTTCTTAGTAACCATGGGCGCGCCAGGCGGTCTGTTCCCAACATTAGGAAATGCATTCCGCGATTTTGCAGGCTCAACCGTGGTACATACCATCGGGGGTATAGCTTCACTTGCCGGTGCTATCGTATTAGGGCCACGCCTGGGACGCATATTCAGGAGAGATGATAAAGTAAAAGGCGGTATGCCACCGGGACATAATATGTTAGTTGCCGCCGTTGGTACATTTATCCTGTGGTTTGGCTGGTACGGTTTTAATCCCGGAAGTACGCTTTCGGCAATGGATATGCAGGGTATTGGCCGTATTGCTGCCAACACCACCCTTGCTGCCTGCGCAGGTGGTATGACGGCAATGTTAGCTGGTTTGTGGTGGGGGACTACCAAAGGTAAGTTCGACCTTGGCTTTACATTGAACGGTCTTTTAGGCGGATTGGTAGCTATTACCTGCCCATGTTACTGGGTGAGCCCGTTTGGCTCAATTATGCTTGGCGCAATAGCCGGGTTCGTGGTATTTGGCGGTATGTACCTGATCGAGTGGTTCCGTATTGATGATCCTGTTGGGGCAGTATCTGTACACGGTTTCTGCGGTATATGGGGTACGTTATCATTAGGTCTGTTTGCATCCGGCCAATATGGCGCTACCGGTCCTGCAGGTGCTGATAATACTGCTCCTGTTGCAGGTTTATTTTACGGGGGCGGCTGGAAGGTGTTCGAGGCTCAGTTTATCGGAAGTGCTACGGTAACCATCGCAACATTTGTGGTAGCCATCACCATGATGTACATCATCAACAAATTGCCAAATCCATGGAGATTGCGTGTTGAAGAACATGGCGAAGTTGGTATTGGTGGTTTGGATGTATTTGATCACGGTATGGAAGTATATCCTCCGCAGGATGACGATATCAGCCTGAGCGGCTTGTTTGATAGTGGTATTAAATTACCTGCAGAAGCTTAATAAGCACTGCGCTATAAATTCTTTAATGATCCTGTGCGGTTGGTAAATGTTCCTGATTTTACTGATTGTATAAATCAACCGCACGGGATCTTCTAAATCTTCAATCTTCCGGTAGTTATTGACAGATGAAAGCGGTGCTTTCAGTCTGACGGGGGGATCTTGTGCTTTAATCTTCAACTCAAATTAACTAATAATCTATTCAATTCAACCCAAAACTATTTAACATGAAAAAAATACTTTTACTCCTATTGCTTACCGGAACCGCGTTTAGCTTTGCGCGAGCGCAGGATACAATTAAAACAACATCGGATGCGCCCCTGGTGATCTACGGCTCGGTAGATACCTATTATAAAGATGATTTCTCCGGTCATGCCAACATCCCAACTTATTTTGCCTCTGATAATAACTCTATATCTTTAGGAATGATCGACCTGGGTTTAAAGAAAACCGTTGGAAAAGCATCTTTTGTTGGCGAACTGGCTTTTGGTCCGCGTGGTCAATACCAGTCTACCCCGAATGGTGACGGATCAGAGGCTAATGCTAACAATTCATTTCATATTCAGAACTTATACATCTCATATAACCTGACAGACAAATTTAACCTGACAGCAGGCTATATGGCAACCTTTATAGGTTATGAAGTGATCAGTCCGACAGGTAATTTTAACTACTCAACATCCTACCTTTTTGGTTCGGGCCCGTTCCAGAATGCCGGCTTCAAAGCAACTTATTCTTTCTCTGATAAAGTAAGCCTGATGGCGGGTATTTTTAATGATAACTGGAACGTTTATACCTCAACCCATGATGTATCGACCTTTGGCGCGCAATTAATGGTTGCTCCTGTAAAAGGCTGGACCGCTTACCTGAACGTTGCCACAGGCCCGACCTCGGGTACTATATTTGATTTGACCACCGCTTACCAGGTAACAGATGCCTTTAAATTAGGCTTAAATGGCGCTACGTTTACCCCCGCACATGGCGGAGGTGGCTATGATGGGGTGGCTTTATATCCACAACTGGCTGTTGCAAAAGCGGTTACTTTAGGATTAAGGGGAGAGTATTTCGAAACTAAAGCAATTGGTACCGATCCGAAATCGCATGTTACATCTCTGACCGCAACTGCTAATATTAAATCAGGGCCTTTGACCTTTATCCCGGAGATACGTTTTGATAACGGTAAAAATGAGATATTTACAGATAGCAATGGTGCCCCTACAAAATCAGCCTCGCAATTTTTACTTGCCGCTGTCTACGCTTTTTAAAAATATCATTCAAAAAAGTGGTGACATTCTTTTGTCACCACTTTTTTAGTTTATTCCTTTCATAGTCAATATATTTCATGTGTTCACTATTGTTCATCCATTGAACGTGAACACTTGTGAGAGCTTATCACCTGTGAGCTTGAGTTGATTGTTAATCTTCAATTTTTCGGAATAATATTTTTCTAAAGGAAATTTTTCTGTCATAAAATAAATTAAATTCAAGTTTATACAATATTTAATTTGTTTTAAGCGTTGTTATATAAAATTAAATTTCAACAATATGACAATCACAAAATTTGATTTGTACAATCCCGAGTGGCTCGAGCTTGTATTCGACAACAGGAACAAAGACTACGGCGCTTATGACCTTAGAAAGCATTATGCCGGAACTTTGATAAAGGCAATGGGTATCACTTTTTTTAGTGTGGCTTTTTTGTATACGAGTTATAATCTACTAAAACCTAAGCCAATGCCGATAGAAGTCACCCGTATAATTCCTGATATACCGACAATTCCATCAATAGTTAAACCTCCGGTTGTAATTCCACCTAAAGTGGAAACATCTCATCCGCAGGTACAGGTTAGTACTATACGATATCCGAAACTTGTGGTTGGGCCTGATGAGGTGTCAGAAAACCCACCGACTATAACCGAATTACAAACTGCTGCTGTGGGTACGCAAAATCAAAAAGGTAAAGATGAAGGCATTAATGTTGACATACCTGAAACGGGTAAAGGAGGCAATATGGCCGCGGTAACTGAAAATACCAACGATCCTGTCGATATGCGTACGGTTGAGGTAATGCCCGAACCATACGGCGGTGCTGCCGCGTGGGCTAAATTTCTTCAAAAAAACATTCATTATCCGCCCCAGGCATCTGAAGCAGGTATACAAGGGAAAGTATTTTTAAGTTTCATAGTGGAAACAGACGGACATTTATCTAACATAACAGTAGAAAATCATGTTGGATACGGACTTGATGAGGAAGCAGCAAGGGTTTTAAAATTGGCGCCAGCCTGGAAACCCGGTATACAGAACGGGCATAAAGTGCGGGTAAAATATAATATCCCCATCAGTTTTGTGATCCCGGAATCTGAGTGATTTTCACTATAGCGATGGGTTTCAAACCCATCGCTATAAAAAATAAGCCTTTCTGTTACTGGCCTTTTGCTTTTAGCTTTCCGCTTTCCGCTCTTTTTTCTACTTTTGTGCTTCCTTTCAAAAAAACGATAATACCTTGGAGCACCTGGAATTAACTACCCCTCAAACCGCTAAAGATTTAGGCTTACTGCCCGAAGAATTTGAACGAATAAAAGAGATATTGGGCCGTGTGCCAAACTTTACCGAACTATCTATCTTCTCAGTAATGTGGAGCGAACACTGTTCATACAAAAATTCTATTACCTGGCTTAAAACTTTGCCTAAAGACGGTCCGCGTATGCTGGCCAAGGCCGGTGAAGAAAATGCCGGTTTGGTTGACCTGGGAGATGGCATAGGTTGCGCTTTTAAGATCGAATCACATAACCACCCTTCGGCGCTGGAGCCGTACCAGGGTGCGGCTACAGGAGTTGGTGGTATCAACCGCGATATATTTACGATGGGGGCCAGACCAATTGCACAGTTAAACTCACTACGCTTTGGCGACCTGAGTCTTGATCGTACCAAATGGCTGATCAAAGGCGTGGTAAAAGGCATCGGCGATTATGGGAATGCTTTCGGAATCCCGACAGTTGGTGGTGAGTTGTTTTTTGACGAATGCTATAATGTTAACCCGTTGGTGAATGCCATGTCGGCAGGAATTGTTAAAGCAGGCGAGACGGTTTCGGCAACTTCTTATGGTGTTGGTAACCCGGTATATATTGTAGGCTCGGCCACTGGTAAAGACGGGATACACGGTGCCGCTTTTGCATCCAAAGACATTACTGAAGACTCAGTGAATGATTTGCCTGCAGTACAGGTAGGCGATCCTTTCCAGGAAAAACTGTTACTGGAAGCAACTTTAGAAGTGATTAAAACCGGTGCTGTTGTAGGTATGCAGGATATGGGCGCTGCCGGTATCATCTGCTCTAACTCAGAAATGTCGGCCAAAGGCGAACATGGTATGCGTATCGACCTCGATAAAGTACCCACCCGCCAGGAAAATATGAAGCCTTTTGAAATATTGCTGTCAGAGTCACAGGAGCGTATGCTGATCGTGGTTCATAAGGGGCGTGAAAAAGAAGTAGAGGCTGTATTTGATAAATGGGACCTGAATTGCGCCATTATAGGCGAGGTTACCGATACCCAACGCTTACTATATTATATGAATGGCGAACTGGTAGCGGATGTACCTGCTGATGACCTGGTTTTAGGTGGTGGCGCGCCGGTTTATAAACGTGAGTACAGTGAGCCTGCTTATTATAAAGAAAATCAAAAGTTTAAGATAGAGGATATTAAAGAACCGGCTGATCTGACCGATGTAGCAGAGCATTTGATATCGCATCCAAATATTGCTTCAAAGCGCTGGGTGACCAAACAGTATGATTCTATGGTTGGCACCGCTACCATGACGACTAATCGTCCGTGTGATGCAGCGGTTGTGGGCGTAAAGGATACTAATAAAGCTATCGCCTTAACCGTTGATTGCAACTCGCGCTATGTATACGCCGATCCTCAAAAAGGCTGTGCTATTGCGGTTGCCGAAGCTGCGCGTAATATCACTTGTGCAGGCGGCGAACCGGTGGCGATCACTAATTGTCTGAACTTTGGTAATCCATACAAGCCCGAAGTTTACTGGCAATTTGTTGGTGCTATAAAGGGTATGAGTGAAGCCTGTACCAAGTTTGAAACCCCGGTAACAGGTGGAAATGTTAGTTTTTATAATCAATCATCAGATGAAGGGCCTGTTTTCCCGACGCCAACTATTGGTATGCTGGGTGTACTGGATGATATATCTACCATTACCACTTCTGATTTTAAACAACCCGGCGACCTGATCTACCTGATCGGCGAATCGGTTAATGATATTGCTTCTTCACAATACCTGGCTTCTTACCACAAAATATTAAAGGCGCCGGCACCTCATTTCGACCTAGATAAGGAATATGCCATGCACCAGGTGATCAAGCAACTGATCAAACATCAGGTTATCCAATCGGCACATGATGTATCTGACGGAGGTTTATTCATCGCTTTGGTTGAATCATCAATGCCGAATGGGCTTGGCTTCGGGATTGAATCTGACAGCGCGATCCGTAAAGATGCTTTCTTATTCGGTGAGGCACAAGGCAGGGTAGTGGTGAGTATATCACCTGAAGAGCAGGAACGCTTTATTGAATTAATGGCTACCAGCGAAGTGGATTTTAGTCTTTTAGGTACAGTTAGCGATGGCTACTTAACCATTGACGAAGAATCATTTGGCAATATCATGGATGTTAAGCTGGTTTACGATAACGTACTGCATGTTATTTTAGGCGAATAAATGTTAAAACTTAATCGGGTACACCATATCGCTATTATATGTTCGGATTACGAAAAATCTAAACATTTTTACAGCGAAGTACTTGGTCTAAAAATAGTTCGGGAGATTTATCGCGCCGAAAGAGATTCATACAAGCTCGATCTGGAAGTTGGGGGCCAATACCAGATCGAGCTTTTTTCATTTCCTGACCCGCCTGCCCGGCCGTCAAGACCGGAAGCACAAGGCCTCAGACATTTGGCATTTGAGGTGGATGATATCGGCATAGCCGTTGAGTACATTCAATCCCATCATATCAGCATTGAGGCTGTACGTGTTGATGAGTATACAGGCAAGCGCTTTACATTCCTGGCCGATCCTGATGGATTGCCGATTGAGTTTTACGAGAAGTAAGCCAAATATCCGGGATAGTCATTATCTTCATAGCCTAATCTTAAACCCGCCGTTATGAAAAGAATTAAAGCCGCCCTGCTATTTTTTATTTTTTTGACTGCCTCAAATATCCACGCGCAGGACAAATACCAGGCTACCTGGGAATCGCTTTCTAAATACAAAACCGCAGAATGGTTTCGCGATGCCAAGTTTGGAATATTTATCCATTGGGGCGTTTATTCTGTTCCGGCTTTTGGGTCTGAGTGGTATCCCCGGCAAATGTACCTGGCGGGTACTCCTGAATATAAACATCACATAGAGACTTATGGCCCGCAGAGCAAGTTCGGTTATAAAGACTTTATACCCATGTTTAAAGCCGAAAAATTTGATCCGCAGGCATGGGTGACATTGTTTAAAAAAGCCGGCGCCAAGTATGTAGTACCCGTTGCTGAGCATCATGACGGATTTGCTATGTATAAAACCTCGCTCTCCAAATGGAATGCATTTGATATGGGTCCGCACCGGGATGTAGTAGGTGAATTGGCCACAGAAGTAAAAAAGCAGGGACTTATATTCGGAGTTTCATCTCACCGCATCGAACACTGGTGGTTTTTTAATGGTGGAAAAAAGTTTGATTCGGATGTGCTTGATCCTAAGTATGATGACTATTACGGTCCGGCACACAATGAAGACGAAACCATGTCGCCTGAATATATGAACGACTGGATGATGCGCGATATGGAATTGGTGAATAACTACCAACCGCAACTGGTTTGGTTCGACTGGTGGATAGAGCAACCTGCCCTGACCCCGTATCGCAAATCATTCGCAGCATTTTATTATAACAAGGCGAAGGACTGGAACAAAGAAGTGGTGATCAATTATAAAAACAGCTCGTACCCGGATGGCGTTGCCGTGCTTGACCTGGAGCGCGGGAAACTGGATGTCATCAGGCCGCAGGCATGGCAAACAGATGATGCCATAGGTAACCAATCGTGGGGATATACGACGACCAATACCTTTAAAGATGCCCGTTATGTAGTAACCAATCTGATTGATATCGTCAGTAAAAACGGGAACCTGTTATTAAACATCGGCCCAAAAGCAGATGGTACTATAACTGACCAGGAAACGCAAGTATTGCTGGGCACGGGCAAATGGCTGGATGTAAACGGGGAGGCCATATATGCTACCCGGCCATGGAAAGTCTACGGTGAAGGTCCGACCAAATCGGCAAGCGGATCATTTGCGGATCAAAAAGTACCGTTTACCTGGAAGGATGTTCGTTTTACTGCTAAAGGTGATGTTCTATATATAACCGCTTTGGGTTTGCCTGATGGGGAGTTAAGTATTAAGTCCTTATCGCTGAGAGCAGGAAATGGCAAAATTGCCTCAATAAAGATGCTGGGGAGTGAAGAAAAGGTAGCCTGGAAACAAAAAGATAACGAATTGACAATCCAGCCGTCAAAAACTTATCCTTCCGAATATGCGGTTAGTTATGCGATTACGTTTAGTCATTAGTTCATTAGTTCATTAGTTCATTAGTTCATTAGTTCATTGGTGTGGGTGGAGAGGTAATTCGTAAATCAGGGGTGTTTCAGTTTAAACAATTTAGTGTTGATCAGAGCGGATGCGCTATGAAAATCAATACTGACGGGGTGCTGCTTGGTGCATTAGCAGAAGCGGATCAGCCTGAAAATATACTGGATATTGGTACAGGCACAGGAGTGATCGCTCTAATGCTGGCACAACGCTTTACCAATTCAATGATTGACGCTGTGGAGCTTGATCAATCCGCTGCGGAAACTGCCGGAAGAAACTTTACTAATTCACCATTTGCAGAACGATTAACGGTTTACTCGCTTGGCTTTGAGCAATTCTTTGATCAGCGCCCCGAAAAAAAATATGATCTGATCGTATCAAATCCGCCATTTTATATAAATTCATTAAAATCACCAGAGGCTAATAAAGAGTTGGCAAAACATACGGATCAGGATTTTTTTGAAAGCTTGATCAATTATATATCAAAGCAGCTTATCACAGACGGTCTGGCATATTTGATCCTGCCTTTAGAAACTGCTGAATTGGTAAAGCAGTTGGCTAAGTCGAATAAACTTTATATTAAACGAATCATAAATATTTATTCCTATAAAGAGTCAGCTCCGCACCGCGAAATAGTAGTGTTATCTTTAGATAAAACAAAAGCTCATGACGGGCAATTCATTATTTATGAAGAACCAAAAGTTTACAGCAGACAATACCAGGAACTCTTAAAAGATTTCTTTACTATATTTTAAATCAAAAATCGTAATTCGTAAATCTAAAATCAAACCATGACCCGAATAGGCCTCCTTTCCGACACTCACGGTTTCCTTGATGATGCCGTTTTCAAGCATTTTGAAAATTGCGATGAGATATGGCATGCCGGTGATTTTGGTACGATAGAATTGGCGGATAAGCTGAAGGCCTTTAAACCCCTGCGTGGTGTTTATGGAAATATAGACGGAAAAGAGCTGAGGCTTGACTATCCAGAGCACCTCCGTTTTAAATGCGAAGAGGTGAATGTTTGGATGACACACATCGGTGGTTATCCGGGGAAATATAATCCGGCCATAAGAGAAGAAATTTACACTAACCCTCCAAAATTGTTCGTTTGTGGGCACTCGCATATCCTTAAGGTGATCTATGATAAAAAGATCAGTTGTTTACACTTAAATCCCGGAGCGGCTGGGAAACAAGGTTGGCATAAATTGCGTACAATGCTTAGATTTTGCATTTCTGAGGAAAAAATCCATACCTTAGAAGCCATAGAATTGCAAAAGTAAATTGTATTAAATACACTAAGTATATGAAGATAACCAAAACTTTGGGTCAATTTATCATTGAGAAACAAGCCGACTTTCCGTACGCTAAGGGTGAGCTTTCAAGGTTGCTGCGCGATATCGGGATTGCGGCAAAAATTGTGAACCGCGAGGTAAATAAAGCGGGGCTTGCCGACATATTGGGTGAGAACGGCACGATGAATATCCAGGGCGAAGGACAGAAGAAACTGGATGTATATGCCAACGAACAATTTATTTCTGCATTAAAGCATGGCGGCGAATGCTGCATAGTCGCATCAGAAGAAAATGACGATTTTATTCATTTGGATACCGATGTTTCAACCGATGCAAATTATATCGTTGCGATAGACCCCCTAGACGGTTCGTCCAACATCGACGTGAATGTGGGCATAGGTACTATCTTTTCCATCTACCGAAGAAAATCAACACAAGGCAGGGCAACTTTGGAAGATGTGCTGCAAAAAGGCACAGAGCAGGTTGCAGCCGGTTATGTGATCTATGGCTCCTCTACGATGCTGGTGTATACTACCGGGAAAGGAGTAAACGGTTTTACACTCGACCCATCCATCGGCGAATTTTGCCTGTCGCACCCTGATATGAAAATACCCAAGGATGGAGTGATCTATTCAATCAATGAGGGATATTATGTGCATTTCCCGGACGGGGTAAAAAAATATATCAAATATTGCCAGGTGGAGGATACCAAAACCAACCGGCCTTATACTTCACGTTATATTGGTTCGATGGTAGCGGATATTCACCGTAACCTCATCAAAGGCGGCATATTTATTTACCCGATTACAGCAAGTGCGCCCAAAGGCAAATTGCGCCTGGTATATGAGTGCAATCCAATGGCCTTTATCATTGAACAAGCCGGTGGCAGGGCAAGCAATGGGTACGAACGTATATTGGAACTGGATGTAACCGAACTGCATCAGCGTTCAGCTATTTTCATCGGGTCTGAGAATATGGTCTTTAAGGCAGAAGAACTCATGTCATTTTTCTCCCCACAGGGTACTAAAAGGACATTAGAGGGGGTGGTGTCGATTCAATAAAGTTGAATAAGTTAGATTGGGTTGGATTAAGTGATTGAGTTGAAAATGAGTTAACCATTCAACTTAATCAACCACTTAACTCAATCAACTTACAAAAGATTCACTTTCGCCGATTCCATTTCAAAAACTGAGTCGATCAGCAAGTCCTTTTGCTTACCGGCAGCTACGGCCAGCACATCGCATCTTTCATTCTCAGGATGCCCTGCGTGTCCGCGTACCCAGATGAATTTGATGTTGTGAAGCTTACTGATTTCGAGATAGCGCAGCCAAAGATCTTTGTTTTTTTTGCCGGTAAATCCTTTTTGCAGCCAGCCATATACCCATCTTTTTTCAATGGCGTCGATCACATATTTTGAGTCGGAGTAAATAGTTACAGATTGGTTCAGGCTCTTTAGTGCTTCGAGCCCCTTAATTACCGCCATCAATTCCATGCGGTTATTGGTGGTTTTTCGGTATCCGGCAGAAAGTTCTTTATAATGCTTACCCGAACGCAAAATTACTCCGTAGCCTCCAGGCCCGGGGTTTCCGCTCGATGCACCGTCTGTAAATATTTCGATCATTGTTTAGTTCATGGTTGATGGGTCATAGCATAAGCGCCAGGATCATCAAAGTCAGCCATTGCCCCAAAAATATAAAATAAATCAGGCCCATGAACTATGAACCATCAACTATAAGCTAAGAGATCTTCTTCACCTTCAGCCTCAATGAGTTCCCGATGACTACCACATCCGAAAAGGCCATCGCAAAGGCACCGATCATTGGATTTAAAAAACCGAGTGCCGCAATTGGTATAGCCACGATATTATAAGCAAATGCCCAGAAAAGATTTTGTTTGATAGTAACAAGCGTATGCCGGCTGATCTGTAAAAATTTAACCAGTGAGTAAAGGTCGGTATTCAGTAAGATAACCCTTGCCGATTGTATAGCTACCTGGCTCGAGTCATTCATCGAGATGCCTACATCAGCTTTGGTAAGGGCAGGGGCGTCGTTTATGCCATCGCCTACCATCAGCGTTTCGCCTTTCTTTTTATAAACGTCAATTACCGTTAACTTCTCTCCGGGAAGTTTCTCGCCATGTACTTCGGTAATGCCGATAGCTTTCGCTACCTTAATGCACCGGCTTTGCTTATCGCCGCTTAATAATACTGGTGTGATCCCCATTTTCTTGAGACTGCTGATCAGCGCCTCTGCCTGTGGTTTTATTTCATCATCTATTTCTACCTGTGCAATCAAGACCTGGTTTTTATAAAGCGATACATTAAAATCATTATCTGCCTTTGTTTTTCCAAGACCCAGGAAATAATGATTGCCTTCCACATCTTCGGCACGCATACCTAACCCTTTTTCTTCTGTAGCCGACTTTAATATTACTTTCTGCTGTGGGAGGCTTTTTAATTCACTAACCAGCGAACGGGCGATAGGGTGATTGGAACGTTCCTCAATAGCAGTGATGATACCACGGATAAGTTCAATGTCAGACTCTGTTTTTATATTATTGATGTGGAATTTCCCGGTGGTTAGTGTTCCCGTTTTATCAAAAACGATATATTTTGTTTGCGTTACGGCTTCAATGGTATCGCCGCCTTTGATTAGTATTCCGTTCTTAGCCGCCCTGCCAAGGCCGACCATTACCGCAGTAGGAGTGGCCAACCCCATCGCGCATGGGCACGAGATAACCAGCACAGCTATGGCATTCATCAATGCATGCTGCAAGCCAGCGTGACCAACATAATAAGTTAATGTAAAAGTGATCAAAGCGATCAGAATTACTGACGGCACAAATATCGCAGCCACGCGGTCGCCCAATTTCTGCACGGGCGGTTTGGCGGCCTGCGCCTTTTTCATCAGCTCGATGATCTGCGAGAGCACTGTATTGGAGCCCACTTTGGTAGCGATCATAGTGATATTGCCATGCTCTACAATAGTTCCTCCTATTAATTTATCATATTTTCCTTTTTCAACCGGGATACTTTCGCCCGTAAGCATGGATTCATTAACAGAGGCATCGCCCGATAGCACTTCACCATCAACCGGAACTTTATCTCCGGTATTTACCAATAGCGTATCACCGGGACGGACCTCACGGGCACTGATCACCTCAATTTGCCCGTCTATCATACGATTAGCATTAACCTGCTGAATTTTCACCAGGTCTTTTACTGCTGATGTTGTTTGGGTAACAGATCTTTTCTCAAACAAGTTACCTAATAATACAAGAGTAATGATGGTTGCAGAGGTCTCGTAAAACTGGTAACGCATGCCCAGGTTTTGTAAAGTCCCGATCAGGCTATAAATAAAGGCTGAGGATGAGCCGATAAAGATCAGTACATCCATATTAGGTACACCACCTTTAATAGAATGCCAGGCACTTTTTCCAAAATGGAGGCAGCCTACTGTAAAAACAGGCAGGCATAACAATAATTGTACAAGCGGGAGATGCAAAAATTGCCAGGGCACTATCATGGCTGATAAAAGCGGGATGGTGAAGACTGTACAGAAGATCAGCTTATTTTCAACCTTCTCATAAAATTTCTCGTGATGAAGCGTAGCATCTTCGGCTACTTTATAACCTAATCCTTCGATGCTTTTTATGGCATCCTTTATTTTAACTTCATCATCTGCTGAGAATTTTACTTCTTCTGACGCAAAATCTACCAATATATCATGAAAGCCTTTTTTCTCTAATAATTTATGGACCGAGATAGCGCAGTTATTGCAATGCATCCCCGTAACACTTAATTCAACTAGTTGCTCTGCCATGGATACAAATTTCGGCAATTATTTAGAGCGACTCTAAATAAAATGGTAAGACGATTGTAATATTAAAAAATCCCTTGACTTTAGCCCGTAAATTTTTACATTTGCACTCCCAATACGGTAGATGTAGCTCAGTTGGTTAGAGCATCGGTTTGTGGTACCGAGGGTCGTGGGTTCGAGCCCCATCATTTACCCTTCATGGGACGAAATCTTTTCATAAGATTTTTGTCCCATTTTTTTTGCCCTTAACTCTTTGTTTTTCAGATATACTAACTTGGCTGCTTCATTAAGCAAGGGTGTTCGATATGTCTCGCCATCGTAAATCAGATTTTCAGGGAAAAGCGTTCCGACCAGGTAGCGTTTTCCTTCTGTGCCCGCATTTTCGTATAACATATCCAGATTTTGCAGATTGCGGATGGCCTTTTCGGCAATGGGACGGATGTTTAAAAGCGAGGCGTTCTGCACATTGAGATCGGTGAGCTTTGCCTCCAGCCGTGTTATCTTTTCCTGGCAATCTGCTTTGATCGATCTGAAGTCAGCACTGTCGATGTCGTTGTCCAATAAAAGTTCTCGTGCTTTATCGACTTTTCTGTTCAGTTCATTGATCTGCTGGATATACAGTTTGCGTTCGTCCTGTATGGAACGTGTCTGGTTGTTATAGCAGTCCGTGATGACTTCAATAAACAATTCATTGAATCCTTTTCTGGGCAGGAATTCCATTAGTTCCTGAATGAACTTTTCATTTACTGCATCTGCTCTGAACCGGATGCCACAGGAGGAGGTGCAATGGTAATAAATGAAATGTCTGTTTTTTCCGCGGGAGGCACTGCCTGTTAGCATACGGGTGCATTTGGGGCATCTAAGAAAACCCCGGAGGGGTAGGTCTTTTGGAGACGATATCGGGGTTCCGTATTCTTTTTTTCTGCCGTCCATAACGTCTTGGACGTGATAAAAAAGGCTTTCTGTAATCAGCGGCTCATGAAGCCCCTGTACTAGCCTGGCTTCTTCATCCTTATACTGAGCCAAGCGTATCTTACCGCAATAAACCGGGTTTCTGACAGTGTTGTAGAAGTTATTTTTACTGCATTTCAGTCCTTTCTGCCGCGCAAGCTTTAAAATTTCTTCACCTGAGTAGATGTTTTCGGACAGCTGATAAAAGACCCATTTCATAATCTCGGCTTCAGGCTCGGCTACGGCAATATAACGTCTGCCGTTTTCGTAAGCCTTATTGGCATACCCCAGTGGAGCTTTCCCCATCCAGCGGCCTTCTTTTTTGGCCTGCCGTATCCCTATTTTGGTATTGAGGCCTCTGCGGTCGTTTTCGATCTCAGGTGTAGTGAGATAGACTGCAAGCATCATTTTGTTTTCAGGAACATCCAGGTTCAGCGGCTGTTCAATTGCCTGAGGTTCGATACCCAACTTTCGCAGGCTGCTAATCATTTGGTAGGCATCGCTGGTATTGCGGCTGAAGCGGTCCCATTTGGTAAAAAGAAGCAGTTCCGCTTTACCATGGTGTTTACGGATATGCACCATGAGCTTTTTCCACTCCGGCCGGATGAATGTCTTGGCAGAATGATCCTCTACAAAAATTTTACGTACCCGGATATTATTGATTTCGCAATACCGGATCAATGTTTCCTGTTGTCCTCTCAGAGAGTAACCCTTGTCGGCTTGTTCATCAGTGCTTACTCTAACATACAGGTCAGCAGTTTTCATGGTGTTCGGGTTTTGTACTGTAAGTTTTTTTAATTCGTCTTAATCTTCGTTTTTTAGGTGATTTGATCCTTTTTAACGTTTCACTTACCGACAAATTACTAATTTTGTACAAGAAATCCAACATCATTTTCGCCTTTTCAGGAGGAATGTCCGTCCCATGTCTGGCCAGTATCTTTATCGCCTTTTCGGTTGTGATGTTTCTCTTTTCCGTCTGACTAAAGAAGTCCATCATGGTTTTTTTACGACAATAATGGAGTTAAGCGGTTTGATCTTTTGACAATCACGATGACAAGCAGTAGCATATAACTCTCTGTGCAAGGTAAAAA
This sequence comes from Bacteroidota bacterium, assembly GCA_048498695.1. Classification (GTDB taxonomy): domain Bacteria; phylum Bacteroidota; class Bacteroidia; order Sphingobacteriales; family Sphingobacteriaceae; genus Mucilaginibacter. The sequence goes on along the minus strand of JBEHXM010000009.1, from coordinate 29,026 downwards.
GCAAGCATTAATTTGCTTTCAGCGATACTCATATCCAGTGGCTGCTCCATGACCTGCGGTTCTACCCCCATTTTTCGGAGTAGCGCGATCATTTGATAGGAGTCACCGGTATTTCTGCTAAACCTGTCCCATTTTGTGAAGAGAACTATGTCGATCCTGTTTTTAAAGCTGTAATACCTATTGACCTACGTGGAAATATCAAGGATAAAAAATTTGCGGTAAATAACGGAATTTTCTCTTTTACCCTTGATAAATATGCTCCGGCATCATTTTTACTTGTTTACTAAAATGATTCACAACCAACTGCTGATTCGAACCCCGCTTCAGGAACAAAACGACTGTATAACCGAGCCTCTTAAAAACTGATTCATCTTTGATGCTTTAAATAAATTATAAATTGCAACTTAAAAAGCAATGGCCGGTCTAATCAGCAGTGAGCATCCAAAACGAAGACATCTTAGCCGATCAAAGACTGGTAAAATCCGTTCTGAATGGCGACCGTAATGCTTTCGGTTTGATCATTAAGCAATCGGAAGGATTGGTTGCACAGATAACCTTTAAAATGATCAGTAGTCCCGGCGACCGTAAAGATATTGCCCAGGATGTTTTTCTAAAGGCTTTCAAAAATCTGCCCGGCTTTAAATTCAAATCCAAGTTATCTACCTGGATAGGTCAAATTGCGTACAATACCTGTCTTCATTACATTGAAAAAAAGAAACTGGTTCTACCGGATAATTTTGGAAAGGATGGTGAATTGCCTGCTGGCCATATTGGCGAAGACCTGCAAAATGATTCCGAAGAAATATTATTTAATAAAGAACTGGCCGGTATTCTCCATTTAGAAATAGAACGGCTTAAGCCACTTTACAAAACGCTGATATCCCTTTATCACCAGGAGGATTTGAGTTATGCGGAAATTGCCGAGATTACCTCCTTACCCGAAGGCACCGTTAAAAATTACATCTTCCGGGCCAGGAATACCCTAAAAGTAAATATTCAATCAAAATATAAAAGAAACGAGTTATGATAAAAGCACATCCTACCGATGCGGAGATACAGCTTTATGTAGCTGAACCGCAAGTTATAAGCCAGCAAATGGCTAACCACATACAAGGCTGCGCAATTTGCCAGTCCAAAGCAGCCAACTATGCACTGCTCTTCAACAACATTAAGGCTGCTGCAAAGCCAGCGTTTGATTTCGATCTGTCCGCTCTGGTAATGGAACAATTGCCTGCACCCAAACGTGCTTTTCCGTGGGCTGCTATTGTTGTGTCTGTGTTTTCTGTAGCCATAGTTGCCGTGTCTGTGATATTCTTTGGGTCGGCTATGGCAGCATCGGTCAGGGCTGTGTCGGGTGTGTTGCTTACTGTTGCTGTTGCGGGTGCATTGACGATACTAATTTTCCAGGTTATGGAAATGTTCAGGGAACATCAAAAGAGGATAGCTACTATTTTAAGCCACAAAACATTGCAACTATAATGCTGATAGCCGGTCTCATCAGTATAAACATTAAATAAGTAAACATGAAAAAGATAATAATATTAACGCTACTGGTATCAGCCACTTTAGGCGCCCATGCCCAAAGCGTCACCAACGTATTTACCGATAAGAACACATTTGAAGAATTTGTACGTAACGTAGTGCTCCTACTGATGATCTACATGGTTACAAGTTTTATCCTGAACATGATCAAACTCTTTTTAAACGATCGCCTTAAAAAGAAGATCGTAGAAACCGGCACTTCTGAAGCGATAGTTGCACAATTGTTAGACTCCAAAAAAAGCGATAGAGAAAATAGCCTTAAATGGTTCTTCGCCCTCGCTGCAATCGCTGCCGGCCTTGGTGTAATAGGTTGTTACCACATGACTGATATCTACGCCCTGATGGTCATAGCGTTTTGTTTGGCGGTTGGTTTTTTAGGTCATTATTTCATGAGCCGTCGCCTGCAAAAGTAATATTAACTCTCTGCAATAAAAACAAAACCCCTCGGGGAATGGGATCGCTATGCCCGCTTCGGAAATTTAGTAAGTAACTACAGAACTGGCATACACCAGAAAACTTACCAGTTAATTGAACGTTTGTATCTGGCGAGCCCGCTTACTTTCCTTATAAATTAACAACAACATGATAACTAAACTAACAATGGCCTTTTGGGCCTTATGGCTATGCTTTGCCTCAAACTTTGTAAATGCCCAAACCATCATCGGCAAAATAACCGGAAGAGTAATAGATGAAAATGGATCAGCTGTTGATGGCGCTACCATATCCCTTGGACGCATAACCGACTCTGTAACCATAAAATATGAACTGGCAACTGCGGACGGCAGTTTTAACTTCGATATCAAGGAAGGTAACTACTATCTATTGATTAAGGCCATTGGCAAGCAGCCTTATAAAAGTGAGATGATTGCGGTTGATGTGCAACACTTACTGGTTAAATTGCAGGCCATCATCATGCAACCTGCTACCAAAGCTTTACAAGAGGTTGTTGTTACCGCAAAAACACCATTCTTAGAACACAAAGTTGACCGAACAGTAGTTAATGTTGATGCGCTGATCAGTAATGCCGGTACAACAGCTTTGGATGTATTGGAAAAATCGCCGGGGGTAAATATTGACCAGGGCGGTACCATCAGTTTCCATGGTAAAACTGGAGTTATGGTTTACATTAATGATAAACCCACCTATCTATCCGGGAGTGATTTGGAGAACTACCTGCGCTCGATGCCCTCATCCATGCTATCCGAGATAGAGCTGATGACCAATCCACCCGCTAAATATGATGCCGCCGGTACTGCCGGAATTATCAATATCAAAACTAAAAAAATTAAAGTAAAAGGGTTTAACCTGGGTATGAGCCTTAGCCTGCGCCAAAGCCGTTATACCACAACAAATAACAGTTTGGATTTCAATTACCGAAAAGATAAGGTAAATGTATTCGGTACTTTTGGGTATACACTAAGCAATGGTTTTAACGATGTAGATATTAACCGCCAGTATTTTTACAATGGCGGTCAACCATCAGGTTCGTTCAGCCAGAAATCCTATATACGGACTACCGGTAGCGGGTATACCACTAAATTGGGCATGGATATTTACGCATCAGAGAAAACAACTATCGGCGTATTGTTAAACGGCGTTATACGTTCACCTGATGAAAACAACAATAGTTATGGCCAGTTATTTAACACGGTAGGCCACCCCGATTCATCAGTGTTATCCCAAAACACTGAGCACCGTAAATTTAAAAATGGCAGTGCTAACTTAAACTATAAACACACCTTTAAAAAAGATGGACCTGAAATTAGCGCTAACCTGGATTACCTGGCTTTCTCTACCAATAATAACCAGTTGTTTCTTAACCAAACAGCTAACACAGCCGGGACATCCATATTAAACGATCAACTTAATGGTAACCTGCCCGCAGCTATCCATATTTACTCGGCTAATGCAGATTACAGTGCACCCATAGCGGGCGGCTGGAAACTGGGAGCGGGCGCTAAGAGCAGTTATACCAACACAGACAACCAGGCAAATTATTTTAATACGGTTGGCGGCAACGCAACGCCTGACTATGACAAAACCAATCACTTTTTATATAAGGAAGCCATTAACGCCGGTTATCTTAACTTAAATAAAGACTTTAAACGGTTAAGTGTACAGGCCGGGATTCGCGTGGAGAATACAGACTCGCACGGGCACCAATTGGGTAACATCAAAAAGCCCGATTCAGCTTTCAATCGCAATTACACCAGTCTATTTCCCACGCTGTATCTTCTTTATAAACTGGACACACTGGGTGACCACCAATTAAAACTGACTTACGGCCGCCGCATCGAGCGACCTTACTACCAGGACTTGAACCCATTTATCTCGCCGCTGGATAAGTATACCTTTTATGTCGGTAATCCATATCTGTTGCCTTCCTACTCCGGGAATGTTGAGTTGGGTTATATTTATAAAGACAGGATCAGCGTGACACTGAATTATATCGATATCCGCGACAGGGTTACCGAGACCATAGACATTCGCAATGGCTTCTATTACGACCGGCCGGGAAATATTGGCAGTACCAAATTATATGATTTGAATGTAGACGCCGGTTTTGAGCCCACCAGCTGGTTCAGTTTACAATTAAGTAGTGATGTATGGCACATACGCTCGGTAAGCAATTTTTACACCGGAATCTTAGACAACAACAGCACTAGTTTCTCCGGGCAGGCTATGCTGCAATTCAAGCTAAAAAATGGCTGGAATCTACAAACTGATGGTAAATATCAGAGCAAACAATCGGATGGCCAATTTGTGCTTACCGCCAAAGGCCGATGGAATGTAGCTGCCTCAAAAGCACTTTCACCGTTGACTACGCTTAAGTTAAGTATCAATGATCTACTATACACCAACATCAACCATGGCGCTATTGGAAACCTGTACGAAACAACAGCGAACTTCCGCACATTAAGTGATACCCGCGCTGTGCTATTAACCTTGAGTATGCGTTTTGGAAAATCTGTTTCAGGTCAGCGCAAGCATAATCAAACCGGTGCTGGCGAAGAAAATGACAGGGTTAAGAATTAATGTCTACTAAACGGTATTATTGCGGAATTTTTAAGTTTAAGGGAATGATTCGATAGGTGAAGGAGTTATCTTGCTCGTATTTACTTCACTCAGAAAACGTATTTGCTTAAGAAATGGTTCAAATTATGTCCAGTCAGAGTACGGTAAAATGCTTGCCTAAATCTGACTACCGCCAATCATCCAAAGAGATAAATGAAATCAAGAGCTTTTTCCTGAAAAAATATGGATGGGATTTCATAGGGTCGTCAATTTATCAGGAGACCATCAAGAACAGACTACCAATTTCCGGAATTATACAACCTTCCTTACGCCGGAGTCTTCTGCGGCAAGCAGCTATTGGAACTGGGCTTATACCCAAATGATCCTGAGAGCGAACACCATTATTGAGTATGCTGAAAAACCTGAATCCGCCAGTCCTTTTTGCACCGCATAGTTTTGGTGGGTGTCATATAAGGAATAGCGCAGCAATTCAGACAATTTCATCAGGTAGGGGTAACCTCTATGGTCAGCAAGCAGAAAATACGATTAAAGATTTTTTAAAGAAGAGCTCGAATCAAAAAAATATTTTTCGAGGCAGCATTTTAGTTTTCGCTCCGTATTCTCTAATAGAAGCGCTAGCGCAACTGGATAGGTTCTTAATTGGACCTACTCATAACGCTTTTTACACACTAAAAAATCAAAATCATGAAAACAACCATTCGTTTCTTAAAAAGTAAAGTGCATTCTATAATCTTTATCATACTTCTGGTTTTCGCTGGAATATCATCATGTAAAAAGGACTACTCAAATCCCGGACAACAAATGCCAGGGACAACTAGCTATTCAGGGAATTTTGTTAAATCCACGGCTAATGTTATGACGTCTGCCAGCGGCACCACAACCGCCACATTTGATCCTACTACCCGTGCATTGAATTATACGCTAACCTGGACCGGTTTAAGTACCAATGCTATAGAAATGCACTTTCATGATAACGTAGCCGGAGACGGTAAGATCATTATTGAAATAAACGGTTTTCCGAAGGCTACAAGTGGAACAGTTTCTGGTAAAGCTACTTTAACTGCCGATCAGGCAAATGATCTGGCAGCAGGTAAATTATATACCCAAATTCATACGGAGAATTATCCAGATGGAGAAATACTTGCAACATTAGCAGCAAGTGGTGATACTTCGAATCCGCCTTCCAACCCGCCTAGTAATCCACCTGGTTATTAATCAAGCTTTGGTCCCCGCTCCGGTTGTTTAACCGGAGCATGTGGGGTCTTTAAATTGTACAAGGCTGGAAATGCAAAATCCATGAGAAAAATTATTTTATTGATGATCATAACAACTGCATTTTATTTCGGGTGTAACAAGATGGCGTCAGAAACGGTTTCTGAAGATCCACGAATAAATTGTACACCTCAATTTCCCGATAAAAATGTCACCTATGATAATTATGTCAAAGGCATCGTGACACGTTATTGTACAGAGGGCTGTCATGAGGGCGGTAATACCCCCGGGCCTGGAAATTTTACTACTTATGGCGGCATGCAACCATATGCCGGAGATATATTTTATTTCAGAGTAATCCAGGATCGTGCAGATATGCCCCAGAATAATGCTCCCCTACCCAAATCAATCAGAGACTCATTGAATTTCTGGATAAAAAACTGTAGTCCGGAAAAATAAAAACTTACTTAATGAAAATATTACTGGCAGGCATCTTACTAACGATAACTATCGGAATGGCTCGGGGGCAGACTATATATATATCGCATAATGTAAAATTCGATCTTTTTTCTACAGCTCCTATAGAGGATATTAAAGCAGAAAGCAGAACAGGCGTATCTGCATTAGACATCGCCTCAAGATCGGTTTATTTTAAGGTAGAGATTCGCTCTTTTGAGTTTGAGAAAAGTCTGATGCAAGAACATTTCAACGAGGATTATCTGGAAAGCAATAAATATCCTTACGCGGAATTTAGGGGGAATATAAAAGACAACATTGACCTTTATAAAAATGGGACTTATCCTGTTTTGATACAGGGAAATCTCACGCTTCATAATGTGACCCGCAGCTATACCGTAAAAGCCGAGCTTAAGATACAGGATGGAAAAATTATGGCTAGTTCCAGCTTTCCCGTAAAGCTCGTCGACCATCAGATTAAGATTCCAAAATTAGTAGTAAAAAATATTGCAGAAATAATACAGGTAACGGTTTCAGCTGAGTATGAAGCGACGGCTAAGTAAAATCAATCTGTTAAAACAAAAAAAGCGGGATATGCCAATTATAAATAATATGAAAATTATCCTTATCCTATTTTTCGCCTTGAGTTGCACCACATCCTTGATGGCACAGAATGACCTGAGCAAATTGTTTAATGATTCAATCAATAAAAAAGAGCATCTTCCGGTAACTGCCACATTTAAATCACCTCATATAATAAATAGTCAGTCCAATGAAACGATATACAAACATAACTTATTATTTGTTGTGGTACATCGGTTTGGCGATATGGCTGGAAACAATGGCGGGGTTAAAAATTTTTATGGATTGGATAATTCTTCGGATATCCTGATTGCTTTCGATTATGGTGTATCCGAAAAATTAAGCGTGGGAATTGGCAGGGCGAAAGGAGCACCTAACGGTACCAATACCGACCAGACACAATTATTCTATCTGAACTTGAAGTATCGGTTATTACATCAAACACTTGATAATTATATACCTGTCTCAATAACATTGTTTGGGAATGGCCTTGTTTCCGGAATGTCAAAGTTAGACCTTGCTACCTCCGATGCAGATTTTCGAAAGTTTAGCGACAGGATGAGCTATACTGCACAAGCGATTATAGCCAGGAAATTTAGCGATAATCTTTCTTTAGCATTACTTCCAACTTATGTTCGCCGGAATTATGTGCCTTTTATGGATATGAATAATTTGTTTGCTTTAGGGATTGGCGGCCGGATGAAGGTTAGTCCCAGAATGGCAATAATTGCCGATTATTTCTTGAGCTTCCGCAGCCAGAACAGTAAAAATTATTTCTCCCAACAGAAACAGTTTCAATTTTATAACCCATTAGCCTTAGGCATCGAAATTGAAACCGGGGGTCACGTATTCAATATCAGTTTTACCAATTCCACTGCAATATTAGAAAATCAGTTTATTCCAAGTACCAGTACTTCCTGGACAAAAGGAGAATTCAGGTGGGGTTTTAGCATCTCTCGTACATTTTCGTTAATTAATAAAAAAGCTATTATCAAATAATAAATGAAAACAATAAATCAGTATATGGAAAGAAACAAATGAACAAATGGGTAATAAAACAGGCACTCCTATTTATTAGAGATATGTTTTTTATAATGAAATGGTCCAAAGTGAAATACACCGTAACCGGTAAAGTTCCTTTATGACAGAAGCAGAGTTACATCGCCTTGTTGATGGTTGTAAAAAGAAAGACAGGCAAAGTCAGCAAATGCTCTACCAGGAGCTATATGGATTTGCCATGAAAATTTGTTTGCGTTATGCAGGTAACCGGTACGAAGCTTCTGAAGTATTGAACGAAGGTTTTTTTAAAGCATTAACGAACATAGAAAAATATGATAAAAACCGGCCAATTAAAGCATGGTTAAGCAGAATAATGTACAATGCTTCGATAGACTATTATAGAGCAAATTTGAAAGAATCACAAATGGAAGATATGGAAAAAGCAGATAACATAGCCGTTGAGGCCGTTATCGAAAGAAAACTAGAATATGAAGATTTGTTGAAGATGATTCAAAGTCTTTCCCCTGTTTATCGAATGGTTTTTAATTTATATGCCATTGATGGTTATTCGCATGAAGAAATTGCTGAAATGCTGAGTATTAGTACCGGAACATCGAGATCTAATTTGCACAAGGCCAGGCAAAGATTGCAACAGATGCTTGTTTTACAATATTCAACGGATAATGCTGGGTTTGGAGAGATGAAGATAGTAACCATGACTCAACCACCTGTCGATAAATTATTTCGTGAGAATTTTAGAAAATTATGAAAAGAACGAATAGGAAATATATAGATAAACTGTTCAAGGAAGGATTGAACCCGGAAAAAGATGCCTTCCCCTTTCGGGATAGCGAATGGACAGCACTAAAACAACGATTGGATCAATATGAAAAACGGAAAAAGGCGATCTTTCTGTTGAGGGCATTAAGCGGAATCGCTGCATTATATTTATTGATTCTCTTCTGGTTGTCAATTGGATCAAAACAACAGGCATCCCCGATTCAGCAAATGGCCAAGCAAAGAAACACACAGAAGACAGAACAACCGATCAACTTACCATCAAGCCGAAAGACAGTAAAACCAAATAGCAATGCTGGATCGAATCCCCACTCATCCCCATCCCTGGCATTTAACCGGCCTTTCAAAAAAAGAACCTCAAAAAAGTTCTTAAAAGAAGCTTTAAAAGATAAACCGATACCTGGGTTTGACACTACTTCTTTGGCCAGTCAGAAAGTTCTGGAATTATTACACGAGCCACTAATAATTCCTGAGCGACAAATTGCTTATTTACAAATAGATACTATCAAATTCAATAGTCCACCAAAATCACGACCAGCCGGATCCAGCCATCTTATGAATGAGCCCAGGCATCGAAATTTAACCTTGAGCATCCTTGTTGCTCCGTCTATTAATGGAGTAAATAATTTAAATATGGGTAAGGTGGGCAGTGATGCAGGACTTTTGTTGACCATGGGGCTGACAAAAAGATGGAGTATTAGTACGGGTGCAGTTTATGGTAAAAAACTCTATCAAACGGGATTCAATAACTATAACCCTATTAATAACATGCCATTTATATACACCCCTCAAAAGGTAGATGCAGACTGTCGTGTACTGGATATTCCAATTAACTTCAATTATGCCTTTATCAAAAAAGGGAATAATACTTTTAGCCTGGGTACTGGAATATCTTCTTATTTAATGCTGAATGAGGATTATAATTTTATATACAATAATCCGGTCAGTACTGACCTCAAAGAGATTCAGGTGGTTAACAAAAATAGACACTGGCTAAGTATCGTTAATTTTCAGGCAACTTATGAACGGCGGTTAAATTCAAAGTTTGGCATCAGCTTACAACCCTATCTAAAAATTCCGCTGAACGATATTGGATTTGCCAGAGTAAAGTTACAAACTCTAAGCATGGCCGTAAATTTTAACTGGTATCTTAAATGAATTTAAAGTTTAACTGCAATTTTTCAGGACAAAGCATAATACTGACTGTCAACCTCAGAGAGAGAATGTTAGTAATTGGTCTGTGCCCCACATATCTTAATTGCAGTTGAAATGCGGCTAATAAAGAAGCTCAGGACGTTAATCGATATAAAGAATGGACACCGGCTATATCATTGGATATATCTTTTTTGACCTAATTTTGATTATCGTGATCATCAAACTATATAATGACAACCGGAAGGAGGATAAAAAACTGAAATAGGGTGATTTCGGTCATGTACAATTTAACATAATATAAACTAACCGGTTTTAATTAAAGTGAGCAACTCACCAATATGGCTGATTGGAGCGTATTGCCTAAATACACAGGTCATCGTTAGTCGATCAACAAGGCCCTGATCGGTGTTTTACGCCAAAAAAATCCCTTAAGCCTGTGCTCATGTCTTAAATTCAATTTTAAATTCTGTCCCTTTATCTTCCTCACTCTTAACGCTTATTTTTCCTCCAAGGGTTTCCACCTGTGTTTTTACCATAAACAACTCCATTCCTTTTCCTTCTATATCGGAATGGAATCGTTTGTATAAGCCGAAAATCTGGTCGCCGTTTTTTTTAAGATCAATGCCCATCCCTCGTCGGTAAAAATTAATTCGATCTTGGTTTTTGCAGACGGCTGTGAATTTTAATGATACTGTGGACCTGTTGTCAGCGACCGATATTAATGATCAAACCATGGATAAAGCGTCAGGAAGTAAAATGAACCGGGATTATTATGCAGTAACAATTACGGAACTTCCTCCTGGAATGAGTCAGAAAGGACTATTTGAATTAATTAGGAAAAATTTCGGTAGTTTTATGGATCCTGAAGTTTCGGCATTTCAATCTGCTGATATCTCATCTAAAATTTTATTGACAGCATGTTAGTATTCGCTTCCATTATGTAATACATGCAAATTTTGAAACTGGTTAAATTGCCGCTATCTACGCCAGCAGTGCCATCAGCAGCAGCGCACCGGTAGGATATACTTATCACTACGATCACCTGAACCGCATCAAACACTTAAGACAGCATAGCGGCATCAGCACCTGGAACGCCGGCAATATCAACAGTGGCTACAGCGAAGATTTTACGTTTGACGGAAACGGCAATATCCTGATCTTACTCAGGTCAGGTCCAATGAGTGCTATTAAGGACAGCCGGATCTACCGCTACAACTTTACGGCAGGCTACGGAACAATCGCCTGAACTTCCTGGACGGTCATGGGGCAGCCACCAATATGGGCACCGACCAGGTTGCAAATAATTACCAGTATGATGCCATCGGCAACCTGACCGATGATGCCCAAGCAAGAGTAAATGGTATCCACTGGAACGTTTATGCAAGATCACTGATATGCTGAACAGCACTTGAGCGTTCTTCTTTTCCTTCGTTGGGTTTGGCCATGTGTTCCGGGTTTAGGACTGACGGGCAAAGCTAAATAGCATGAAATGAAAAACGACCGGTGAAAACACCCTATTTTCATCCGTGTTTACAACTCGTTTTGAATACGTTTTTTCCCAAAACCAGCTTTTAGTAAAAAGTGGGCACATTGATTAAGCATCCGCCCGGATGCAGCAAGATGGATTTTCGTATACGAAAACATCTTGCCCGGCTTGAGCCGGGACAGGCGCTCGGAACTCGCGCCTGTTTTGAACTTCCAAAAAGTGTACTCGCCCAATTAATAATTGTATACTGCTCCCCATAGTGATAGGTAAAGGATCATCGGCTGATAGATCACCTTTGATCTGCCATGCCCAGAAAGAAATATGATAACCCGGAAGACGTCCTGACACACCCCATCGTGATCCGGGTTACCAAGTCAGAGTTTGAAAGACTGGAGAAATGTTACACCCTATTCCGTGGCAAAACTGACCACCTGTTTGCTGGCAAAGAAATGCAGCTTATGCTTTAGCAGCATAACAAAGATAATTATTTACCAATTTCCATTTAGCCTGGTGCTGCTCTAGCTATAACCTCTTTTTTCTTTTCGAAGCTTTAATATGCAAGGTGATTGCAGGATCTCCATTCTGGTTATGGCCGTTCATTGCTTTATTAGAGGCTTTCAGCGCTATTTCGCATACCTAAGAGGCTACCGATCAACTCGTTCACCCGGCGACTGTATTTGGCATTTAAAAGGACGGCTAGCGTCTGATGCATAAACTACCAAAAATGGGGTGGTCAATTTTGATCCGGAATCAGTGGTCACTTTGGTCCGGAATACCCTGGTCACTTTAAATCGGAATCAGGTGGTCAGTTTGAGCGGAATCTCCAGTTCGCGGCGAGAACCTGAATAAAAAATTACCAGAGATTTTCGGTAAAAATTAAAACGTGACCCGATGAAAATGTTGAAAAATTCGTGGAGAAACATGATGATGAAAGGCGGTTTAAAATCGTATTTTTCATTCCGCCGGTAACATTGGAAATACTGTTTTTGCTACATGGATGCAGCGCTGAAAAGGAAGTGCCAGGTAATGGGGCTAATGCAAACGGCGCGGAAATGAGTCGATACGCGATACACATCCAACATTTGCAGGCAAATCGTATTGCGCAGTTAGTATCCGATATTTCCGATAATTTCCCTACTTGCCAGGTACGGGAAATATATCAGGCGCAACCTTTTGTTTTTTATCAACCGATGCAAAACGACATTGTTGTAACGCTTTGCGGGACCCCGGAGGCTGTCAGGCTGCTAGGCGCAGATTAATGGATACCGGTGGTTCCGTGCAAATTGTGAAAGAATAATGGAAAATTTGGTTGATGGACGAATCCTATGATCTGCGCTAAAACAGGAACGCCCTAGGCCGGTTGACGGTTTGGTCGGCATTAATAATCAACAAAGGTCACGTTAGCGGCCTTTGTTATTAAAAGCAACCACAAAGTTAACATGACAGCTAAATAATGGTTCTCGAAACAGGCAACCTGGTCACTTCAATGTGGAGAAAAAACGCTCAAGCTTCGTGCCCCGAATCGGCAGATTTGATCGTAACTTAACGGACAAAGAATCTGTATGTGCCCATCGACTATTTTTTAATTTTCTGAAAATTGGTCCATTTGAACATGATCTGCTACCCGGCCATACCCAGACAAAGAATCTTAACCCAATGCAGTAGTCGCATTTTGAGCCATTCTTGTGTTTGATTAGCCTTCCTATGGAAAAACTATTTTTAACCGATTGAAACTTTATCCCAACTTTATCAGTAAGAAAAAAGTCTTTACAAGAATTTGTAAAGCCTTGATAGTCAAAGTTGAGAATATCAGAGTCGAACCGATGACCTCTTGCATGCCATGCCTAAAAATAAGGGCAGAAAGCAATAGGGATTTGTTCAGGTATGAAGCTGGAGGTATATGAGATTTAGAACATTTCCAAGATAGGGTTAAGCTGTTTTGGATAGCGAAGCTTGACTATTTTGAGACTCAACTTATGCGGGGTGAATGGGAATCTATTAGAACACCTTGAGGGAATTTTAGAAGTTATTAAAGAGATTATCCAAGTCAAAGATTCGAACTGAGAACGTGCCTTTTTAAGTGCGCCTAAGTTAGGTGCTTCTCGAACCATTTTATGAAAGATTTGAAGCCGAGGGGTCTATATTTACCGGCTCGTTAGCATCAAAATATGTGGCTTAGTATAATTGGATATGTCAATACGGATGACGAGATAGAGAACTATCTCGGGTTAGAGATTCCTGTCTTTAGTGACGGCGAAAAACATTATATACAAATTATCGATGAAAACACACTAACCATAAAGGAATTCATGATGTTACCGGTGTTATGCGGATTTCAACTAATTGGGAAAACATATTATGGCTGATCTTATGATAGTAAATGAGATATTTATATCGCAATTTCAATGCGTTTAAGACGGTTTAAGTAAACGATACCGATTGATAATTGGCAAAAAGTACAAAAAATAATTCAAATAGTATATTTCTAAAAACTAATACATCAGTATTTTTGAATGGCCTTATTGCATAAACATTAAAAAAGCGTTTTAATGTTTTTGTACTGATGTAAATTATTTGTTCAAAATCAGCTACATGCTTTTTGGTCAAGGCGTAAATGAAAAGCAATTGCGGATTTGGATGAATTCAGCCATTATTTGCTGGCCATTTAATTTGATGAACCTGATTTCCCCGGGAATAATATTTGTATTAATTTTCTTTAATTAACCTGGCCTTATTAAATAAAGAATGATCGATAACAATTGTTATTGGATCGCTATTTTTGAACTATTGTATTAAATTTTACTTGCAGGCTTTTAGCTTGTCGTCATATAGACTCTGATTGTAATGATGTTGGATCAACAAACATTTGCAAAGATAGATGACTCTGAATTGTGGGATCTATTCAGGGAAGGGAATCATGTGGCTTATACCCAACTAGTTAAAAAATATTCCAATTCGTTATTTAATTATGGCTATCGTATTTGCCAGGATAGGGAATTTCTGATGGATTGTATACAGGACGTATTTTACGAACTATGGAAGAGACGGGATAAAATTAGCGCTACGCCGTCTGTGAAATGGTATCTCTTCAAATCCGTCCGCACAAGAATATTTCACGAACAATCAAAATGGAACAGGGTTGATGAACTCCCGGGCAACTATCACTTTTTGGTTGAATTTAACATCGAATCGAAAATTATTGACGACGTGGATTTTTTTGAATTATCTTTCAAAATAAAAAACATAATGAATGCACTTCCCACCCGGCAGCGTGAAATTCTTTATCTGAGGTTTTATGAAGGGTATGATTTTGACCAGATCGCCGGAATGATGGAAATCAATAAACAATCCGTACATAATCTGCTTCAGAAAGCCTATAAGAATTTTCGAATTGAATGGGTATTCTTCCTTTTATTCCATTCCATTTTTTTTGCCTGACTATCAGCATCTTATACAATACATAACAAAAAAGATACTTTTTCTTAACTTTTGAAGGGTAATATTTTGCTCTTTCTGATTATTGTATATATAAACCAATTGAAATCAGTATTTCATGAATATCTACGATAACTACGAAGTTGAGGATTTTATCTATGACGAATTTTTTGTTCAATGGGTACTAAAGCCTACAACTGAAGATGATGAATTTTGGCATAATTGGATTTTAGAGCACCCTGATAAAAAAATAACGATAGAAAAAGCGCAAAAAATTATTGAATCTATAAGCGTAAAACCATTGACGAATGGCCTATCGGATATGGAAGTTAATTCAATAATCTTTTTTCTTCAAAAGCACGCATTTGATCCGGCTATTAAAAAGCCCGAAGTCAAATTCTTAAAAACGCGATGGCTTAGGATTGCCGGAATTTTACTCGTCTTTGTTATGCTTGGAATGGTAAGTTACCTGGGCATAAAAAACTTAACGGATATTCCTCAATCAGCATTTAAAGCAAATTTGATAAGGGTCACAAACCCAACAATAGAATCTAAACTGGTGATAATGCCTGATGAAAGTTTAGCGGTTTTAAAGCCCGGTTCCGAAATACATTATCCCCGGATATTTCAAGGAAATGAGAGAAACGTTTATCTCGAGGGGGAAGCTTTTTTTGAAGTGCATAAAGATTCAAAACATCCTTTTTTGGTACACAGCCAAAACATGACAACAAGAGTATTAGGAACAAGTTTTACAGTAAAGGCATTCAGGAATGCTGCGGAGTTTAAAGTAATTGTAAATACGGGTAAAGTTTGGGTCTATAACCAAAAAAATCTCCCGGCCGTGATGTCTGATAATGTCGGGGTTTCGCTTACCCCCAATGAACAGGTTACCTTTAAACGTAATGTATCCCAGTTCAAAAAGGATAAGCTTACCGTACCTGCAATCCTTTCAAAAGAAATCGCAAAAAAGGAGTTTACATTTCAGAATGTATCGCTAACTACAATAGTGAGCAGGTTAAATAAAGCGTATGGCGTTCATATTGAATATGATGAAAAAATGCTTGGCAAAAAAATGCTGACCGCGTCATTATCTGATCATCCCCTTAATGAAAAGGTAATTCTGATCTGCAAGGCTCTTAATCTGAACTGGAGTTTTAAAGACGGGGATATCCTGATAGAAGAGCCAACATTATAGAAGAACCAACATTGGAAAAAACCTGAATGAATAAACCAATTCCTAACAATTTAAACTAATTAAATATGGATAGAAAACATACATAACCTACCCCAAAAAAATGGCCGGTAATATTGCTTTATTACCGGCCAATAGTTAGCCCCAAATGCTTGGAATCATTTGATCTATAGCTGTATGCATAGACCGGGGGCATTTTGTCGAGTCTTTACGAATATTAACCCAAAACAAAGTTATGAAATATAAACCTTTACTGGTAAAAATAATGAGATTGGCATTTTTACAGTTATCGATAGTTATTTGTGTTGCAGGAAGTGTCATTGCGAAAGATGGGAAAGCGCAGGAAATTCTTAACACGAAAATTTCTATCAACGAAACCAATATTCAACTCAGTTCAGTATTAGCAAAACTTGAGCAGCAATACAATATCAATTTTGTTTATAGCCCTGAATTAATAAATGAAAAACAAAAAGTCAATATTACGGCGCAGCAAAAGCCGCTTTCACAAGTCCTCAAAAAGATATTAAAACCCTTAAAATTAGATTATGAGGCAATGGGCGATGTCATTGTTATCCGTAATTTACATCAAGAGCATCCAAAGGCTGCTGAGATCAGTCCAACACCGTCAACTGATTTGATGGCCGGCCAGCCCGGATTTTTGCAGCAAGGTGACCCAGCAATAGTTATTAAAGGCAAAATAACGGATGAAGGCGGTTCCCCTATGCCGGGTGTAACCGTCAAATACAAAGAAAATGGTACAGGAACCGCAACAAATACTGATGGAGAATACGCACTTAGTGTACCTAACCTATCCGGAACTTTGGTCTTTTCATTCCTGGGCTATCAAACGAAAGAGGTGGCGATAACCAGTACTATTATAAATATTTCGCTCACTGCAACACCCGGAAACTTAAATGAGGTTGTGGTTGTGGGCTATGGTACACAAAAGAGAGCGACATTGACAGGCTCTGTAGTTGAGGCTAAGGGTGACGAAATTGCTAAAAGCCCGGCTATCAACGTCGCCAGTTCACTTGCCGGTCGCTTACCCGGCGTGATAATAAATTCATCATCAGGTGAGCCGGGACGATCCGATCCGTCAATTTATGTCAGAGGCCTGAGTACGACTGGTAATACATCTGTACTGGTAATTATAGACGGGGTTGCCAGAAGTGGTTTAGGAGAGCTTAATCCGGATGATATCGAAACTATATCGGTATTGAAAGATGCATCCGCAGCGATATATGGTGCACAGGCCGCTAACGGGGTAATATTGGTTACTACAAAAAAGGGAAGCCTGGGTTCTGCTCCCAAAATTAATTTCTCGTACAACGAAGGATTAAGCCAGCCAACAAGAAATCCTGTTATGGCTGATTCCTATACTTTTGCGCAGGTATCCAACGAAATTAATGCCGGGCAAGGTTTGCCTGCGGCCTATTCCGCTACAGACCTGGAAAAATATAAAGCCGGGAGCGATCCTAAATACCCAAATACAGACTGGTACAAATTTATTGTTAAGGACTGGACTCCGCAGCACAGGGCTAATTTATCCGTTTCAGGCGGTAATAATGCGACAACTTATTTCTTATCCTTTGGCCAGGTTTATCAAGACGGACAATACAATTCAGGCACGGAAAATATTAAGCAATACAATCTCCGGTCAAATATTGATGTTCAGGTAACAAAATACCTGAAAGTAGGGCTGAATTTAGCAGGCAGGATAGATGATGACCATTTCCCGTATAATAGTGCAAACCAAATAAATAGCCACATCTTTCTTTATCAGCCTAACTGGCAGCCATACTGGCCGGGTACCAAGGATCTTGAACCGCTCAGGGGAAGCGAAAACATTATCAACTGGGTAAGTGATAATGCGGGATATCAAACGCAAAAGATAAATACATTTCAAAGTACTGGTTTTATAAACTGGGAGGTTCCCTGGGTAAAAGGCTTATCTATAGAAGGTAGCGGCAGTTATGATCCAAACAGCACCTTTGTTAAAACTTTTGAGAAGCCGGATTATGTATATTACCAGGACGCTGCTACCGGTACATTAACACGAGGCCGTTCGGGTATGCAAACGGACCAGGCGACATTGGATGACCGGATAACATTGGGCTCATTACTTTATTTAACTACGAAAATCCATTATGAGCGAAAGTTCGGACGCAGTAGCGTCAAAGCATTACTCGGTTATGAACAGACCTCAACTTACAGCAACTTCGACGAAGCCTACAGAAGTAATTTTCCGTCAACCGTAATACCGCAGATATTTGCCGGCAGCAGCGACCCCACCCAACAATCCAATAACGGTTCTGCTGCACAGGGCGCCCGGCAAAATGAATTCGGCAGGCTGAACTATGATTATGCCGGAAAATACTTAGCTGAGTTTACCATGCGGCGTGATGGATCTCCAAATTTTTCTTCGGACAAACGATGGGGATATTTTCCAAGTGCCTCTGCCGGCTGGCGGTTATCTGAAGAACCGTTTATGAAAAAATACAATTTCATAGATGAACTTAAGATCCGTGCCTCCTACGGGATAATGGGAAATGATCTGGTAAATTCATTTCAGTATTTAACCACTTACGGCTATGGGAATAATTATGTTATTGGGGGCAGTGACGTTACCGGTTTAGCCCAGACCGGGGTTCCCAATCCTAATATTACCTGGGAAACGGCAAAAACCTGGAATGCCGGGTTAGACGCAACACTGTGGAAAGGCCTTTTAGGGATTACCTTCGATTATTTCCAAACCAGAAGATCTGATATTTTAACAACAGCGGCTTCAGTTGTGCCTGGTTATACCGGGTTGACCTTGCCGGATGAAAATATTGGAATTGTTGATAATAAAGGGTTTGAACTGGTACTTACGCATACTAATAATCAGCACAAGTTTCAATACAGCTTTTCCGGAAATATTGCCTACGCCAGGAATAAGGTGATTTACGGCAGTGCACAACCCGGGTTGGAGCCTTATCAACTGGCTGAGGGCCACCCAATAAACGCCGGCTTATATTACAATGCCACAGGAATTTTCAAAAGGCAGGCCGATATCGATTCGTACCCGCACCTTCCGGGTACATTGCTGGGGGATATTAAATACGCAGATATAAATCATGATGGCAGCATTGACTCACGCGATCAGGTCCTCGTAGATCAAACCAATGTTCCGCAGATGACCTTTGGGTTTAATGCCAACTTTAAATACAAAGGTTTTGACCTGGCTATCCTCTTGCAAGGTCAAGCCGATGTCAAACAGTATTTTGGCGGTTATTTCCCGGTAATGAGCTACTCATTAGGGAACTTTTTAAATTGGAGGGCAACTGACCGCTGGACCCCGGCAAACACCAATGCCGCAATGCCAAGGGCAAGCTATGAACTCTTTAACAACAATACCATAAATTCTACCCAGTGGCTTATAGACGCAGGTTTCCTGAGAGTAAAGAATGTATCCTTTGGTTATAACTTACCCAAAGATATGATCAAGAACATAGGCATGAAAAATTTACGGTTCTCTGTCAGTGCCAGTAATTTATTCCTGATTTATGATCACATGAAAGCCCTGGGATTTGATCCGGAAACTACGGATTACTGGTATTATCCGCCACAGCGTGTTATCAGTTTTGGAATTAATGCAACCTTTTAATATTAAAGACATGAAAAAAATTATCTATATATTAATTATTGTTTTTACAGCAACTTCTTGTAATAAACTGGAATTAACGCCATTGGATAAAATAGCCGATACTGACACCTGGAGTGATCAGAACCTGATTCAATTGTATGTTAATGCGCAATACAATGTGTTAATTCACGGATACCAGAACGATTTGCTGCCTGCAGCAGATGATGAGGCCTTCAATATCCATCAATATGGAAATTTGTATATGGCACAAACCGGTCAGTTGACCCAAGACAACGTAACCGATTTTTCAAACAAGATCAATTACTGGGACTTTGCTTACAGCTATATTTATAACATCAATATTTTCTTCTCAAAGATAGATGCTGCCCCGGTTGATGCTACTTTTAAAGCTGGTGCGATGGCGGAAATGAGATTCTTAAGAGCCTATATCTATGCCAATCTGATCTGGCGGTATAGCGGCGTACCGATCATTACCAAGGTTTTTGGCCTGCATGATGATTTTAAGGTTACACGCTCCTCCTATGACGACTGCGTAAAGTTTATCGATTCAGAACTGGATGCCGCCGTCGCCCATTTGCCGGCTAATCAACCTTCAAGCCAGGAAGGGAGAGCTTCGGCAAATGCCTGCCTGGCACTTAAGGCGCGCGTGCTGCTTTATGACGCCAGTCTGCAGAATAACCCAAGCCATGATAATGCGAAATGGCAGGCTGCTGCTGATGCATCTGCCGCATTGCTGAACCTGGGATATTCATTAAACGCCGATTACCAGGGTACCTTCTTGGAAGACAATAATGAGATCATTTTCGCACGGTATTTCACCCAAGCAAACTCCACAAATTTCTCACTGGAGGAAGGGCGCAATGGTTCAAATGGCTGGACTTCTCAAAACCCCTCTCAAAACCAGGTTGACGCTTATGAAATGGCAGCTACCGGCAAGTTGCCCTATATTGAACAACCTGACGGCAGCCTGGTGCTGAACCCCGGATCAGGTTATGACCCGAACAACCCTTATGTTGGCCGCGACCCGAGATTCGATGCTTCCATTTTGCATGACGGCTCAGTTTGGCAGGGACGGGCAACGGAAACTTTTGACGGAGGATTAGACTCTCCTGGAAGCAGCATTCAGCCATGGAATGCCTCGCTAACTTCTTACGCTTACAAGAAAGGTGTAGTTGAAAGTATTCCTCCTTCGGGTTCAACACTAAAACCAACCAACCCGTGGATATTTTTCCGCTATGCAGAAGTGCTTTTGAATTATGCTGAAGCAGAATTTGAACTGGGCAATGAGACTGTTGCCCGCCAATATATCAATAAGGTCCGCGCACGTCCGAGTGTAAACATGCCCCCGGTTACGGAGACCGGCGATGCTTTAAGGGCAAGAATTCAGAATGAGCGCCGGGTTGAATTAGCGTTTGAAGAGCTTCGTTTCTTTGATGTGCGCCGCTGGAAAATAGCAACTGTTACCGAAAACATTCCGATACTCCGCATGCACATCACCAAGCAGGCTGACGGAAGCAAGGTTTACCAGATACAAACACTTGAGGCCAGGTCATTCAAACCGCAGCATTACCTGATTCCGATACCACGGTCTGAAGTGGCTAAAAGCCAGGGAGGGCTTACTCAAAATCCGGGTTATTGAGCAGCTTTTGTGTATTTTCAGGAGGATTGGTCTTTGATGAAGACCAATCCTCCTGAATTGTTTTTGAATAGCTATTAAAATTTGTTATGATATGAATATCAATATCCACCTGACCAATCGCGGCTTTTACAGCGCTGTTTTTCTATTACTGTTTTTTTGCGGACCGGCTGCGCAGGCTCAGGAAGTACCATCCGGAACAATTGACCGGAAAGCGGTGGTCAGCCGGCACAATCTGATACTGAACCAACCACACCTCGCCGGCCCTACACAGGTAGGAAATGGGAATTTCGCCTATGGATTTGATATAACAGGTATGCAAACATTTAATGATCAATTTACAACCATGTCGCACTGGAGCTGGCATAGTACACTGCCTCCTGATGGCTTAAACCCTGGTCAATTTAAACAGACTGCTGTGAAAACGCATGGGAGGTTAATAAAATATCCTCTGCCCAATCCTGAGCAATCAAAATTATCTCAATGGCTTGCAAGCAATCCGCACCGGTTTAATTTGGGCAGAATTGGTTTGTATCTGAAAAAAAGGAACGGAAACACCGCTAAAATAGGTGATATAGAAAATACCGTCCAGCATTTTGACCTTTGGACGGGTATTGCAGAAAGTACCTTTATATTTGAAGGACAACCGGTAAAAGTGACAACCGTCGGAGATCCCAGACTGGACATCGTTAGCTTCAAAATTGAGTCACCGCTAATACAAGAAGGCAGATTAGGTGTTTTCATAGAATTCCCGTATGCAAGTTTAAAGTACTTTAGTAATGGGTCCGATTATGATCATCCTTTATTACACCATACTAAATTAACACAGACAAGTAATCATTCAGCCACATTTGAACGACACCTTGACAGTACATTTTATCAGGTATCCTGTAAATGGACAGGCACAGGTAAAATAAAAAAGCTAAAGGATCACTTTTACAATTTTCTTCCCGGAAACAATCAAAAATCGGTTGAATACGTTTTTTATTTCTCACCTTCAAAAAACAATAATAAAATTCCCTCTTTTTCCCGGGTTAAAATAAATAGCGCTAACTATTGGCCTTCCTTCTGGAAAAGCGGGGGTGCAGTAGATTTGTCTCAAAGTAAAGCCCCCCGGTGGTTTGAACTGGAAAGACGAATTGTTTTATCGCAGTATATTATGGCCATCAATGCTGCCGGTAATTATCCGCCGCAGGAAACTGGTTTGGTCAACAATAGCTGGTACGGCCGGTTTCATTACGAGATGTATTGGTGGCATGCCGCCCACTATGCCTTGTGGGACAGGTGGCCCCTGCTTAATAAAAGTTTACATGTCTATAAGGACAACCTGAAGGCAGCAGAACTGCGTGCAAAAGACCAGGGCTATTTGGGTGCACGATGGCCTAAATGCACCGGGCCGAATGGCCGGGAATGGCCCGATGTAACACACGCTTACCTGATTTGGCAGCAGCCGCACCCTATTTTTTTTGCTGATCTTGATTACCGGGCCCATCCAACATACGCTACTTTAAAAAAATGGGATAACATTATTGAACAAACAGCTGATTTTTTGGCCTCATACGTCTATTTGGACACGGTTCGTAACGAATACGTTTTAGGTCCGCCAATAAAAACCGTTCCTGAAAATAACGATCCGCTGGTTACGCAAAATCCCGCATTTGAACTGGAATATTGGCGTTATGGATTACAAACTGCTCAAAACTGGCGTAAAAAATTAAACCTGCCGCCTAAAAGCAAATGGGCCGATGTACTGAAAAAATTAGCACCGATACCTGTAAAGGATAGCTTATATCTGCAATGGGAAGGGATTGACAGTATGTGGACAAAATGCAATTATGAGCATCCGGCTATGGCAGGGATCCTTGGTGTATTGCCTGGTTATAGCATAGATACGATGACCATGCAAAAAACATATGCAAAGATCCGGAAAGTCTGGAATTTTAACAAAGTATGGGGCTGGGACTTTCCGATGATGGCTATGGATGCAGCCAGGTTGATGCATCCTGAACAGGCGGTTGACTGGCTATTAAATAACTCACCAAGGTTTGCCTTTGACGAACATGGCTTTGTAGGTGGAGGGAATCCTTATCCATATATTCCTTCTAATGGCGGATTGTTATATGCCGTTGCCATGATGACTGCCGGATGGGATGGCGATAAAAATATACCTCAACCCGGATTTCCGAAAGATGGTTCGTGGGTTATAAAATGGGAGGATTTAAAGAAAGCTCCCTGATCTTATTTCCTGAAAATGAAATTAAAAATAAAGCATCGATCACAATTAAATAAGCTTTTGTCAAAACCTGTCAGTATTTCAATTATATCTTTTAACCTAATATGAAAAAGTATTTCATCTTCAAAATTATCTTCAGTACCCTTTTTTTGTCAGCAGTTTTAACTGTGTATGGCCAGGTCAGGGAAACGGCTGCCGGTGTAAAAATAATATCATCCGGCGTTCCGGATAAATTTACACCCTACAGCTTTTGTGCGGAAAAGCCAATGATTAATGCCCTTGAGATGCTCCCCGCCGGTAAATTACCATTCAATATTAAAGATATTAAAATAAAGTCTACCGAACGGGGAATAGTGGTTGAGATTCCACTGGATGATCAGGAACAATTATATGGATTTGGCCTCCAAATGGGTTCGTTCAACCAACGTGGGTTAAGAAAAAGGCCCATTGTTAACGATAACCCGCTGAACGATCTGGGTTATACGCATGGACCTACGCCCTTTTTTATTTCAAACAAGGGCTATGGTATTCTGATAAATACTGCCCGCTACACCACTTTCTATTGCGGGAGCACGGATAAGCTAAATAAAAACACGAACCACCATGCGGAAAGTAAAAATGGCAATTCTGCAGACGAATTGTACAAGACCGGTAACAAAGCATCAGGCTATGTAACTATTGATATACCAGGCGCAAAAGGGATAGAAGTATTCGTTTTTGAAGGGCCTAATCTTAAAACGGTTATGCAGCGGTATAATTTATTTTCGGGTGGCGGGGCTTTGCCAGCTATGTGGGGTTTAGGTATAAAATATCGCGTTAAGGCGGATTTCAATCAGTCGCAGGTAGAGAAAATGGCTAATTACTTCCGCAGCAATCACATTCCCTGTGATGTATTTGGTCTGGAGCCGGGGTGGCAAACCGCGTCTTACTCCTGCTCTTATGTCTGGAATCGTGATTTTTTCCCATCGCCAAACGAATTTATTGATACCATGAAAACCAAGGGCTTCCATATCAACCTGTGGGAACACGCGTTTGTGTCTCCAAAGTCACCCCTTTATGCGCCATTAAAAAGTCATGCAGGTAATTACCTGGTATGGAATGGCTTGGTGCCGGATTTTGCCGATTCTGCCGCGAGAAATATATTCGCCAATTATCACCAGGAAACCTTTGTAAAACCGGGGATATCTGGTTTTAAAATGGATGAATGTGATAACTCGAACATTGCTTTTGGGAGTAACGCCTGGAGTTTCCCTGAACTTAGCCAATTTCCTTCAGGTATTGATGGCGAGCAAATGCATCAAATGTTTGGAGTGTTGTACCAAAAAACGATCTATGATATTTACAAAAAAATGAATCTTCGTACCTACCTGGATGTGAGGGCCTCCAATGCCTTTGCCTCTGCCTACCCTGCTTCATTATACAGTGATACTTATGATCATCACGAATACATCAGGATGATATTGAATGCTGGTTTTTCAGGGATGATCTGGTCACCGGAAGTCAGAGAATCAAATTCAATAGAAGATTTTATGCGCCGCAGCCAAACTGCCGTTCTTTCTGCACAAACCCTTTATAATTCGTGGTACCTGAAAAACCCACCGTGGCTACAGATAGATAAAGGAAAAAATAATAAGGATGAACTTATGGACAATGCTAAAGCAGTGGAGTCGGATATACGCAAACTGCTTAATTTTCGAATGAGCCTTATCCCTTATTTATACAGCGCCTTTGCCAATTATCATTTTAAAGGTGTACCGCCGTTCAGAGCTTTGGTTATGGACTATCCTGAGGATAAAAATACCTTCAACTTATCTGATGAATATATGATAGGAGAAGGAATACTTGCAGCACCATTAACCGAAAAAATGGCGGATAGGAAAGTTTATTTACCCACCGGTATATGGTATGATTTTAATACTAACCAAAAATATGAAGGCGGTAAAGAATACACCATTAAGCCAAGCCTGTCACAATTGCCCATATTTATAAAGGAAGGAACTATTTTGCCATTGGCTGAACCCGTGGAGCATGTTTCGCCCGGTACGAAATTCGAGGTCACCTGCTATGTATATGGGAATAATAATGCCGCAGCCACTTTATTTGAGGATGATGGAACTACTTTTGACTATGAAAAAGGCAACTATAACACAGTAAACCTACTATGGAATAATGGCAAGGGAAAAGTGAAACGAATTGGCAAGTATAAAAATATCAGGTATATTATTAAAAAATGGAAGGTTATCAACTGATTTTACGTAGAGTTCATTTTGGACGTATAAAGCAAAAGGAATCATTTATTCTCTCCGCCAATTTCAAAGCAAAACTGGTCACTATTTGTTACCGCCATTTGGCGGTATGTTACTACACTGGGTGAGTTTCCTGGTGGGTGAATTGGCCCTGTGGTTTCCACACTTACGAGCATTGCTGCGCTCCGGCGTACCTTGGCAACCGCGTTACGCGTTTTTGATCATCATCCGTAATATATTCTGCGGGATCGATCTTTGCGGCTTTAAGGTGAAAGCTAAGGAAACCGCTTTGGGCGCCTACTGCCCGGTAAAGCAGTGTTGGTAAGTTTTTATAAATAGTGCCTACCGCACCATCAATATCCTGCTCCGAACGATTATTATCCTGCTCAACAAGAAAGGGAATCAACTTAGGCATCCATTCAATAAGGACATTTATGACTACAGTTGATAAGTCAACAGCCGATTGTGTTTTCGAATGTTAATACTCTTTGTTGAAAGCATAAGCACAAACAACATCCAACAAATCCCAAAACTCAGCGCCAATGGAAAAAAAGCCTGAAACCAAGTGATCAACATAACGGGTTACGGGGTGATCTTTTTTGAAAGACGCATAAAGCTCCATTTGCAATAAAGTCGTCAATGCCATTTCCTGATCGAAACCGATGGACAATAAACTTTCCAACCTAACCATCTTAAATAATGGTGTGTTCCTTCAATAGAGGATAAATCTGTTGAAACTCTTTGTCAAGCAAACGGATTAGGTGATAAAGGCTGCGTTGATCGTTATTCAGTTCTATTCGGTATCTGAAAAATCCTCGGCTGATTGCTTTAATTCGGGTCTGCTTTTCCAATGCTTGGCCAGTAAGTTAGATTTGAAATTTAGGAAATAAGTATTCGTTCCCGAAAAGTTCAAACCATAGTCAATCCAATAAAGCGCAGAAGCAAGATCGCCTGTTTACTCATAAGCTTCTGCAACCCAAAATAAGCCGTTGATATAGGCATTTGTTAACCACTAGTTTTTCCCGAAAAGTCTCAGTTTTACCCCAAACTCAAAAGCACCATTGGTGTAATTGGCTAACGGACCAGTTTCAAAGTTATAATCAAATGTAAATAGAACCGTTTTTAGATCTAAGCCAAAACCGGCGGCCATGGTCTGATTGGTGTGATAAATATATTGCATATCCAGACCATAACGGTTCAGCGCTACATTGATACCGGCATCGCCGATATTTTTATAACCTTTTACTACCCTGTAACCGGCCAGGGGTTCTAACGTCAGATCGGCATCGGTATTAGATACTGGAAATTTGTAAGCCACTACACCCATAAACATCATCATATCTGCATCAAAACGTTTATCTGATGCCTTGAATAAGGTGCTTTCCAGGCTTGGCAAAGCCGCACTGATCAATAAATTATTATTGGTATATGATACACCCACCGCGCCGTCAACGTAAGGTTTTAATGTATTGTAAGCACTTATCTCCTCATCAGAAAGATCGCCATTCACTTTGTTATAATCTATCCTCGAATCGTCGACACCAAATGATAAGCCGAAGTTTAAATGTCCATTTCTGTCGTCCAGGGGCAGGTGATAAGCATAGCTTGCCAATGCCCGCGTACTGCGAAGCAAACCCGATTGGTTGTCATTGATGTTTAAGCCAATACCCGTTTTATCGGTAGGAGAAAAATCGGCAGTTAATGAACCAACCTGTGGTGTTCCGGGGAACGAACTCCATTGCTTACGGTAATTTATATTCAGATCAAGGCCTTTATCCATACCCGCCATTGCAGGATTCAATAAATACCTGTTACGGTAATACATTGATTGAAATGGAGTAAGCTGCGCGCGGCTCTGTAATGCCAGTGAGCCCAATAGTATCGTCAGCAGAAATACTCTGATTGCTGTAGTTTTATGGTTAACCATCTTTTTAGTCGTAATGATTTTCATTCTTTCTGTTAATTATTATTACCTGCTTCTGATAATATTGATGTAGCCTCTTATCGCGTTTTCGCCAGTACCAAGGTCGACAAGGTAGTAGTAAGTACCCTGGGTCAAAGGTGATCCGGTATCACGAAGTGTCCCACCCCAGTCGTTGCTGTACCCTTTTTTACCGAATACCAATCTGCCGGCACTGTCGTAAACTCTTACCGAGTTATTTGGATAAAGCTGAATATCTTTCACTACCCAGAAATCATTCTTACCGTCGCCGTTAGGGGTAAGTATGTTATTTGATGTGATACTTGTTGGCGAAATGCCGCGATATACATTGATGGTGTAGGATTTTTTAGTTACGCCGTCCTGGGCGGTTACTATCAGTGTTATAACATTATCACCTACATTCAGCGGCACACCGGAAGACGGGCTGCCATTTGGCACTACTGTTCCATTCACAGTGGCGCTTGCAGTAACTGTAAATGTTGAGGTAAGCGATAACTCGGTAACCATGTTTTCAACCTGAACATTGTACGTAAACGTGCCGTCATCAAACGCCGGTGATAAACTGCCTGCGCTTGTTGTCAAGCTGATAAGGCTGGCATCAGTTAACGGGATAATGGTTAAAGTACCCGGCACATAATTAAATGTATAATCAGCTGATGCACCTCCGCTAACAGTAATTGGATAATTCCCCGGAGCGGTTGTAGCGTTACTATTGTTAACAGCTACGGGAGCAGTTGTTAATTTGCTGGCATCGTCGCCATTTATAAAGCCGCTGTAGGTAAGGGTAAATGCGGGGTTTGCATCTCCATACTTTCTGCTTTTGTTGTCGGCAGTAACGGTCAGCACTGCCTGCGTTATGGCAAGTGTACCCGGACTGTAGCTAATTATATAGTTTGGAGAGGCAGCACCGGTAACCGTTATCGGGTATGTTCCTACCGGTGAACTTGCGGTGGCCGTTGTGCTTACAGTCGGTTTAGTTGTTAAGCCGGCTTCTGTATCGCCATTAACAAAACCCGCATAGCTTACCGTAAAGGTAGGGTTACCTGCATTGTATGCTCTGGTTTGATCGTTAGCCTTAACCGTTAAGTTGGCCGGGGTTATAGTGAAATTAGCCCCTGCACATGTTAAAATATAGTTGCTGTTTAATGCCAGCGTACCCTGTTTAATAGCATAGGTGTTTACTGTTTCACCCGCATCGCGCGTTAAGGCTCCTGTAAACACATCGGTACCCACTAAGCTGCCCGAAGTGACCTGGTAAGTAAGTGCAGGATCAGCAGCGCCATAGGTTTTTGAGTTGCCGGTGGCAGTAATGGTTAAGGCCCTGGCATTAACCGTTAATGTTTTAGCCACACTGGTAGCGGCATTGTTATTGGCGTCGCCGCCCTGCGATGCAGTAATAGTTGCTGTACGCCGGCGAAGTCAATAAAGTT
>JBEHXM010000008.1:0-66898 GCA_048498695.1 Bacteroidota bacterium | reverse complement strand
GCTGGGGCAGTCACGGTAAAATTTTAATGACATATGATTTGATTTTCAACAGACTATCGTAGATTTGATGATAACACCATCAATAAGTCAAAACAACCCATCATGGTCAAGAAATATTATTACCTGTCTATTTTAATTTTCAGCTTTTCATTTCTGGTAATCAACGCTGGCTTTGCTCAATCAAAGATGCTGGCAAAAGGAGATGCTGCGCCTGTATTTACCGCCCAGGCAAGTCTGGCCGGTAATGAATTCGATTTTTCATTGAAAAAAGCCCTGGCTAAAGGACCGGTCGTGGTTTATTTCTATCCATCCGCCTATACTGGTGGCTGCGATCTGGAAGCACATACCTTCGCTGAACTCAAGGAAAAATTTACGGCAGCCGGAACTACCATTATTGGTGTATCTGCAGACGATATCAAGCGGCTGAACGCATTTTCTTCCGATCCGAATTACTGTGCAGGGAAATTCCCTGTAGCATCAGATGCGGACGGCAAAATTGCAGCAACATACGGCCTGACATTGTCGCCTCCAAAGGCCGGGATAAAAGACGTACGCGGACAGGATCTTACACATGGTTTCATCCCGCGAACCACTTTTGTCATTGATAAAGGGGGTAAAATCGCAGCGGTCTTTTCATCAGAAACCGATCATATTTCACCTGCCGACCATGTTCAAAAAGCACTGGCTATTGTAAAAGGGCTGTAATTCGCAGGCTTGTAACTGGAAATACCGACCTCCTGGTGCAAAGCTGCTGCAAAAACCCGCGTACAGCAGAAAAGATAGTTTTTTAACAAAAAAAAAGCCTAGCGGACATGCTAGGCTTTTTGCTCCTGAGGCTGGGCTCGAACCAGCGACCCTCTGATTAACAGGCCGATGGCCTTCACCAGTAATATCCTTATTATAAGTACTTTATATCAACAACGAAAATTCCTGTAACACAGTTGTAACATTATACTACAACGAACCGACCTTCGATTGGAATAAAACAAATATAATGAAAAACCAAAATCTTGGCAAGGTAACGGCTGAAATATGGTTGATTATCCAGTTTTAGCACGGGGTTCGATTCCTCTACTGGCTTCAAGGTTAGGGGAGTTAAACCATTACTTGTATTCAATTATTAAAAATCTATTACCGGACCTGATATTTGCGTCAGGCGCTTACTGCTACATTGATAAAACCATGAAATGACACAAAGAAATTACCCTTGTTTAAACTGTCATCTAATTTTTTCCACCAGTCCGCGATTTCTTCTTTCCTGAAAGTTCCATCGTTGACGCCCGTTTGCAAAATACCATCATAAATTCTTTTGGTGATGTCATATAAAACCTCCTCGCTCCCATAATAGCCGATAGGTCGAACAATGACATTGTTATATCCTGCCTCTTTCAGGAACCGAAGCAACTCGCCGCCGATTCTGCCGCTCGGGAAGCTGTCGGATACGTACCGGATGATTTTTCGTGTGAGTTCCTTTTCCTGGTGGTCAATAACTATAGCGTCCCAATCAAAATCGAATATGAGCAGCTTGCCGCCAGGCCGGAGTAATCGTTTGAATTCGGCGAGCACCGCTGGGATATCCTTAATGTACAAAAGCACTCGCTCAGTCCTGATCCGATCGAACGTGTGATTGGGGAAAGGTTGTGTAAGCGCATCTGCGGTCAAAAACTCCACCGGCAACGCGGATAGCGCAGTGCGCTGGCGGGCGATGTCGACCATGACCTGGCTGAGGTCTGTACCTGTGACTTTACCTTGTGACCCGACCAGCGTCGCCATTGTTTGAGCCTGAATCCCAATCCCGCAGCCAACGTCAAGGACCCGATGGCCTTCCCCGATTTTAAGCAATTCCATTTGCAGAGCAAAGCCTGCCAGCACGCTGGGATGCGCGGCGACATCCTCCAAGAACTTGACCAGAAACTGGTGCTGCGAAAGATCGACTTGCTGAAACCCTTGCGCTAAATTTTGTTTGTCCATACCTGATAAGGATAATTGGTAGGTCCGGTTTAATTCTAAAATGGCAAGTTAACATTTTGCAGGAAATAACGAAAAATAATATGCTCAGTGTACGATAGTCAATCGCGGATCAGTCATTTGCAATTAACGTTTATTCGGGGCTTGCGGAAGCCATACTGGGGCAGAGCGTCAGCGGAGCGGTTTTATTACAAAGTAAGGAATCAGTCTTTGCGATAGCTATGTTATTAACAAATTGACATGTTGGCCGAGCAAGTTGTAAAACAAAAATTTTATATCTCCTAAAAGCGTTTTGTAATCGCAAGATTTCGGTACAATTATAAGAGTCATAGAACAGAGTTTTAAGTGAGAGCAAACCTTTATGGGAGAGATTCGAAATTCAATAATATAGTGAGCCTTAGTAAACAGTGTATACTGAATAAAAATTGATGTCTGCTATCGACTATTTTAAATACTGTGCTATAATCTTATTCTTTTTTAATCCACACTCTTAACTCATCAGATTGTTGGCCAGCTTCCGCGAAAGGTACCAATATTACCTTGGTAGCATGTTGATTTGTATTAAGATTAGTAGTATAGGACTGTTTCCATTGCCAGGCAGGGGAGAGTTTTCCGGCGTAGCCCTGTATTGGACACATCTCATCATACGACAGATTTTCCAACGCTCCGATACCCTTATTTAAGCCGTGATCAACCGCCATTACCTGCGGTCCCCTTTTAAATGCAATATTGTCAGGGTACGACTTACCACCCGGAATAATCTCAAATGGCATGTCAAAAGTAACCTTTATAGTATCATACAGCTTCCAATTTCTTTTGATCACCAAATAGTGCCCATTTTTCCCGTTGTATTGCTGGGAACCTGCCTTAATTACGAAATTTTTCGACCAAAAAGGGACCCGGAACTTCAACGCAAACTTTGCAGTGCTGAACGGGTGAATCGCGTATAGAACAGTTCCAGTTTTTGGGAATTTAGAAATAGCCGTCACCTGAATTTTTATTTTTTTATGGGCGGCAGTGAATATACTGTCTGACATCCTCCCCCCTTCATACATTAAGATTGAAAGCACCCCGTCATCTTTACCAGCTACCATTTGAGGCAATAAGGAAATACCTCTGGGGATGCTCGATAAACAACAGGAGTAACCCTGATCACATTTATAGGGTTTAGCTCCTTGGAGGGCTGTATAATAACTTACGCACCCTGTTTGTGGATTTTCGGCTGCCAACAAATGGTTGTAAATTGAACGTTCCAATTCATCAGCATATTTTACGTCACCTGTAATCTGCAGTAATTGAAAATTAAATTGCATCCATGTAACTGTCACGCAACCCTCCCCCATAAGATTATCGTTCTCCGCTTTTAATTCTCCGTCGCCTATAAAAATTTCGTGGTCACTACAGGTACCTGTAATATACATCCGGTTGGTCGTAATATCATTCCATGCTTTCTCCATCATTTTAAAATACAAAGTATCACCCGAAAGCTTATAATATTTCAGAATGCCCACAAAACACGACAACATTTCATAAGCCTTAGCATCACCAATTTGAGTTACCTTTCCAGACTTTTTTAACGTGCTTATGATGTGTGGTCCGTCCTGCTGTTCGTATGATCTGAGAATATATTTACAAAATGACAGATACTTAGGATCGGCCGTGTAGCGGTAAAGATCTACCATGGGTTCTAGAATACTTCCCGGAGCAAGACCGTTATGTTCTCCTGCTGTCATAAGGTCCTTTTTCTTACCATCATCTCCAAAAGTATCGCATATCAGGTTAGCAGCTCTCTTGGCGGCTTCAAGCGCTGGTTTATAGCCTGTAGCTATATAATAGTTTAAAAGCCCAATTATGGCATACTTATGTGCCCAAACATCCCATGCAGTCCAATAATCCTTCGGGAGATAGGTACCAAGATAACCATCGGGCAGCTGACATGCAATGTATTTCTTAACCATGTCGTTCATCAGGTGTTTGATTCTGATATCATGATCGTAGCTATACACATTGGATGCAGAAAACAGAAATTTTCCCACATGTTCTCCAATCCAGGTTTGGGAGCCTGGTCTATGTTTGAATCCGGCCAGAATAGTAGCCGAATCAATCCTTAAAAGCCTTTTTTCTGTATTGACGTCCATTCGGTAGCCGAAGATCCCGGACAGATGATCACATTCATCTGGAATAAAATGATCAGGAACAGTATTGGGCACCAGGGGTTCGAGCCGTAGCGCCTGAGCGCGAACTACCTTACATTGTGTAAAACCGATTATTACTAATATTACTAAAAGCAGTTTCTTTGTTGTCCCCATTTTATCCAATTTTGATTTACAGAATTTCCCGTCGGGTAGTGTACAGTTCAAAACATTTACGTCTAAAGTGCTTGATCCACTAAGTAGATAATTGATTTATAATTTGCTCCAACAGCCTTCGACATTGCGATTTCACATGTTTTTGTGGTGGAATAATAGCCATCATATTGTTGATTGTTGACTTCCTTTGCCTCGTTATGAGTTGCAGAATCCGTAAGTTCTGGATATAAAAACCCGCGATCCCCAGCCATACCGCAACAGCCGTATTGCTGTGGTACCGCAACTTCTACTGCAAAATACTTAGCCGTAGCAAGAAATTTGCTTAATGTTTTCATTTTTTGCAGGGAGCAGACTGGATGCAGTATAATTGTGCCTTTTCGACTCCTAACATTGGCTCCTGGCATCACCATGTCATGCAAAAAATCAACGCTGTCCATGATTCTTAGCAGATCAAATTTAGATTTATTTTCCTCTGACAATACCGGCCTTAGGGTTGTCAGCGTAAAAGCACATGAACTGACATCGGTCACCACTGCATAACTGCCTTTATCGCTTGCAAACCAAAGGCTCTCTATTATATGATTTGCTGCAAATTTGTGAGCCATGGCAAAACCTTTTGAGGCATATATCTGGCTACAGCAGCTACTTTTTATATTATCAGGTACAACAACGTCAATGCCAGATTTTTGACAAACACTTAGGAAGGCTTCCATAATATTTTTCCTTTCATCTTGGTAGCTGCCCATTACCCGGCTAATACATGATGGGAAATAAACAATTGGCTCTCTCTCGCTTTTCGTCCGAATTATATCTTTGTTAAGACATTTTAGGTCAGGAGGCGAACTCACTTTTTCCGGCCAAAGGGGTAAGACTGGAATCAACGCCTTTAACCCTTTCGTGAGAAAATACATAGCTTTATTTCCAAAAATTTTATTAATACTAATCCCTACCGTTAATATCGTCCTGATGAGCTGCACCGTGCCGCTAAAATTTCGGGCAACGGCTAACGCTATTTTATTTTCCAGAGTTGAGTGATTCTCCATCCTTAGTCTCTTAACCAAATCGCCTGTATTAATATCAACAGGGCACGCGGCGCTACAAAGCCCGTCAACGGCACATGTTGCTAAACCATCGTAGTTATACTCCTTTAATAGTCGCTGATAATTAATACGGTCCTTATCATCTTGTAACTTCTTGAGCGTGCGTCTTATGACAATCCGCCTGCGGGGAGTTGTGGTAAGGTTCCGGCTGGGACAAACATGTTCGCAATATCCACACTCGATGCACTTGTCGACCTCTTCTTCTACAGAAGGCATCAGCTTCAGGTTTTTGATATGAGCGTTTTTATCGTCGTTTATAATGACTCCCGGATTCAGCAAGGATTCGGCGTCCACTGTCTGCTTTATCCGTTTCATGATCAAATAAACTTCAGCTCCCCATTCAGTTTCGACAAAGGGTGACATGTTTCTTCCCGTACCATGTTCGGCCTTTAAAGCGCCCTTGTATTGGTTAACTACAAGGGAAACTACATCCTGCATAAATAGGTCATACCTGTTGATTTCTGTAGCGCTTTCGAAGGACTGAGTAATAACGAAATGCAGATTCCCATCTTTTGCATGCCCGAAGATAATCGCGTTTGTATACCCGAATTTAACAAAGAGTTTTTGCAGGCTCAAAATTGCGTTGCCAAGGCTTTTGACAGGTACGGCAATATCTTCTAAAATGACGGTTGTCCCACTTGCCCTAATGGCTCCCACCGCAGGAAAAAGCCCCTTCCTTATTTTCCATAGCAATTCCTGTTCGAATGCGTCGGTCGTAAAAACGGGCGGGGTGAAAAGAGATAACGAGGCAGAGGCATTTAGAAAAAGGCGGATTTTATTGCGAAGCTCCTTCTGGTCGTTTTCCTGAAATTCAATGAGCAGCGCTGCTGCACTTTCCGGAAGGCTCCTAGCCATTGCCGGCATACCCTCCATATTTTCAACTGCCCGTAACGATGCTCTATCCATGAGTTCGACCATTACCGCTCCGGCGGTGATTAGGGGCTGAATAGCCCGGCAGGCGGCAAAGATATCGGGGAAATAAAGAAGGGAAGTAGCCTTTAAACGATATTCCGGGACCGTTTGCAGCACCGCTTCTGAAATAAAGGCCAGCGTGCCTTCGGCTCCAATCAGTAAATGAGCCATAATGTCTAATGGATGTTCAAAATCAATAAAAGAGTTAAGACTGTAACCTACTGTATTTTTGGTCTGATACTTCGCTCTTATTTGATTATACATTACCCTATTAGAGATTATTTGTGCTCTAACACTTATTATGCAATGATATAGATCAAAACATTCATTTTTAAAACGGTCGTAATCCCCGGGCATCTCCGTGCTGAATATTTTGCCATTGGGCAGGATAAATCTTATATGTTTGAGCGTATGATAGGAATTCGACGTGACGCCGCAACACATTCCGCTGGCATTGTTCGATAAAATACCACCCATCATCGCGGCACTGATACTCGAGGGATCGGGACCTATTTTTCTGCCATATTTTTTTAAGACAGCATTTACCCTGGCGCCGGTAATACCCGATTGGAAACGGACTCTTAGACCATCCTCTTCAATTTGTATTTTGTCCCAAAATTGGCTTAAGTCCACCAGGATGCCATCCGTTATAGCCTGGCCTGACAAGCTGGTGCCACCTGTCCTGAATACCAAGGGAATTCGGTATGCCTGTGAAAAATGAAACAGAGATACAATTTCGGCTTCTCCTACGGGCTGGACAATTGCTTTGGGCACCAGGTGATAGAATCCGGCATCGGATGCAAATGACACCAGGTCAATATATCTTAACTTGACGCGATTTTCAGGCAATATTTTTTTTAATTCGTTTCCAATATCCATGCGATTGTAACTTGAATCGAGTAATGTAAAAATCAGCCGTTCACACAAGTCTGTTTTTGAATTCCAAGACCTTCTATAAACAATTCAACTTGATCACCCGCTTTTAAATACTGAGGCGGATTCATACCCAGGCCTACGCCGGGCGGGGTGCCTGTACAAATTAAGTCACCGGCTTCTAAAGTCATAAATTGGGATAAGTAGTGTACCAAATAATTACAATCGAAAATCATCGACCTGGTATTACCTTTCTGCATTTGTTTCCCATTTACAAAAAGCCCCATATTAAGTTCATTGACGTTATCCAATTCTTCAGCAGTAACAAGGTAAGGTCCTAACGGATTAAAGGTATCGCAGGATTTTCCTTTCGTCCATTGTCCGCCACGTTCCAGTTGAAATGACCGTTCGGAAACATCATGCGCTATGCAGTAGCCTGCAATACAGCTTTTAGCCTGATCGGTATTGTCCAGATAAAGTGTATCTTTCCCGATAACGAGGCCCAACTCCACTTCCCAATCCGTTTTGTTGCCGTTTCGTGGAATCTGAATATTATCGTAGGGGCCAACGACAGTATTAGCTCCCTTTTGAAATACAATTGGTTCAGACGGGACAGCCGCCCCAGATTCGGCAGCATGGTCAGCATAATTTAAACCAATGCAAATTACTTTTCCGGGCCGAGATACACAGGCCCCCCAACGGCTTTTTTCCGGGACATCGGGGAATTTTGAAAGGTCAGTCATTACATTGGCAATCTCGTTCAGGCCATTGTTTTGGAAAAACGTTCTGTCCCAGTCCCTAAATACACCCGACAGATCTTTACGTTTTCCGTTAGCATCCAGAATACCCGGCTTTTCAAAACCGGGCTCGCCAAAGCGAATTAATTTCATATATCTATTGATTTATTTTTTTTAAATAAAAACGAAGGCACTCCTTGAAATCCGCAATTGCGAACTACAAATAGTGATCCCGCCAGCGGCTGTTTTTCTAGGTCTTCATCACTAAGCCCTTCGCTGGCTGAAGTAATATAGAGGTCTGTAAGGTCGTCTCCTCCAAAAGCACATGAAGTTACTCTGGACACTGGCAAAGGCAGACTGAGTAATTTTTCACCAGAAGCGGGATCCCACCGGGCCACCTGCCATCCATCCCAATGAGCAATCCAAAGCATTCCATCACTATCGATGGTCATACCATCGGGGAAGCCATCATCTTCCGATACTTTAAATACCATCTTTTTATATCTGATGTTTCCGTTCACTTCGTTATAGTGATAGGCAGCAACCCCGTAGGAGGGAGTGTCGATATAATACAGGGTGTTGTGGTCAAGGCTCCAAGCCATCCCGTTGGAGATGGTGACACCCTCAATTTTTTTCTGAACAGTGTATTCCTTGTCGAGCATATAAACTCCACCGGCACCCGGCTGTTCTGCCAGAGACATTGTGCCAGCCCAAAATCTTCCATGCGGGTCACATTTGCCGTCATTAAACCTGTTGCCCGGCAAATGCGATTCAGGATCAACCAGCATTTGCACATAGCCGGTTTTGCGCTCAACGAATGCAAGCCCATTTTCCAAAGCCGTAATAAAATCTCCATTATCACAAATGGCTAAGGAGCCGATCATTTGATTAAGTTGGAGCACAGTGTATTCATTCTTAGCTGGGGAATATTGGTGAATTTCACCTTTAAAAATATCCACCCAGCAGATAACTTTTTTTTCGATATCCCACACAGGCCCTTCTCCTAGAATATTCCTGTTGGGGATAACAGCTTTAACTTTCAAGTTTGATAAAATTTCCATACCTATTCTTCATCGACTCCGTTATACTGTTGTAGTTACTAATTTCAAGTCAGTCCTATAATGCGACATTACCAACCTGATTTTATAGTTCCCTTCGCTTATGTAAATAGTAAATATATTTACCAACATAAACTTCATCCTCCAATTTTAAAGAAAAAAACCCCGTGAGGATTTACGGCAGCTGTAAATTTATCGGTGGCCGCGGGCAAGTTTTTTTGTCTCCATATATCCCGTATTTTTTTCCGGCCCACTAACTTTAAGCGCGCAAAGGGCAAAGTAATGTTTGATTTTACCAAGCCCCTGTTGAAGAAAGCAACAGCGTAGCTTCCGCCAAACAATGGTTTGACCCATACTTCATTTTTTCCGTTCTTCAGCAGTCTGTAGCCCTGTTTCCCCAGCTGGTCCTGATTGACCTGAATAACTTCATCATTGGTTATAAGATTTAATGTAAAATCATCTAATTTGGTAAGATCGCATCCAAGAAGCATTGGTGCG
This sequence comes from Bacteroidota bacterium, assembly GCA_048498695.1. Classification (GTDB taxonomy): domain Bacteria; phylum Bacteroidota; class Bacteroidia; order Sphingobacteriales; family Sphingobacteriaceae; genus Mucilaginibacter. Next base: position 57,443 of record JBEHXM010000008.1, on the reverse strand, counting down.
GCGAGTAATGACCACAAGGTCACATGAGTATACTGTTCGTCAGGTCGTAAACGTGTCCGGTGCAAGGACAGGCCAGTGCTTACCTCGCCGATAATCATCATATCCGGATCATTCCAGTGTCCGGGACCCGCGAATGGCTCCATACCATTCTGATCGAATCCAATATTCAGTGATCCCCAGGTGTCATTGATGTCCCCGCTGGTACGCCATGAGTTTCCTCCGGCAGAAGCACCCCATTTCCAGACTTCGCCCATTCCATACTGGCAAAAGCTGAAAAAAACATCCCTCTTTATTTTGTGAAGTTGTTGTGCCATCAGTTCATAGGGAGCCTTTAGATCTGGGCTCTGACAGGAACACCAATCATATTTTAAATAATCCACACCCCAGGCGGCATATGTTTCTGCATCCTGCTTTTCATGTCCTTCGCTGCCTATAAAATTCCCGCAGGTTAGTTTACCCGGTGAAGAATAAATACCGAATTTTAAACCTTTTTGATGCAGGTAGTGCCCAAGAGCCCCCATGTCAGGGAAATTTTGATTGGCCATTATATTTCCACTTTCGTCACGGCCGCCCTGCCACGCGTCATCAATATTAATATAAGACCAGCCGTGATCAACAAGTCCCATCTTTATAAATGCTTCGGCAGCTTCTTTTATTTTTGACTCACTAATATTTGTTCCAAAGCAATTCCAATGGTTCCATCCCAACGGGGGGGTAAGGGCGATTGTATCACCAATTTTTATATCGAAATATTTTACTGCTTTCCCAAGCCTGTTTCGGGCACTTAGTTGTACCCTGTAGCGGCCCTTCTTAGCTACCGCTCCGCAAATAATTCCCGTAGTATCATTAATTAGTAAACCTGGAGGAAGTCCCTTTGCGCCATAAGTTATAGGTCGAGCTCCGGTTACAGGAATCTTATACAAGAAAGGTGCATAAGCTCGTGTACCATATATTGCGGGACTGTTAATTTTAGGCTTCTGTGAAGGCTTTGGTGTTAAAATATATGGGGTAGGCGATGGGAGCTTATATAGTGGTTCTGGCAAATGATTTGAACCAGTGCGGGTAATTATTTTAGCCATTCCCCAGTCGGCATGGTCCCATGAATACTTGTCATTTCCCCCGTCAATCACCAGCTTTAGGATTTTCGCATTGCTTAAGTTTATGCTAACGTGTTTTGGAGTCTCTTTTTCACGTACTAAACCGCTGTCATATACCTTCTTTCCATCTTTGAATACCCTAAATATCACAGAGCCAGGATTATCCTTAACTTCGTCATCGATACCTACTAACGCTTCAAATCGGATAGCCTCTCCGTGGAGGTTAATCGTGTATTCGCTATAAGCATGCGATCCGATTCCTCTGGTCAGCGTCTTTCCGCCCAGACTCAATGGTAGTCCATTAATAGTAGCCCGAGCCTGAGGCTGGCCCCAACCGGTTTCCATAGTTTCTAAATTCATTTCATCAAGCCAGACGACATTGTCCTTTAAGTTGCTATGTTTTTGACAATAACCGGCCGTTTTTAAAAAAAATAAGAATAATAGAATTTTAATTGCTCGCATTTTAAAAAAATCAATTTATACTAAAAAAGATTCAGCAAGAAGGAAAAAAATGCAAATGCCCCCTACTCCAACGGGGGCTTTGCCATTAATTAACTAACTGATCTTCAAAGGAGTTAAATATTACTATGTCCCGGTGGTCGTTTATTGCCAAGTAACCGTCATGATACTTTGCGCAGGCAGTTTTACTTCTTGAGTTTGTTCATTCTGAGCAGCGCAATTTATATGATTAGTCGACAGATATATTTTCCGTTTTCCTCGATTTTCTGGGACCCGTACCAATTGGTCAGTCTTTCCCTTATTTATTAAAACCACAACCAGCTGATAATTACCGGAATGTATAAATCCAAGCGATAGTAAATCAGCGTTGTTGGACTTTACTTCAATACGGACAGCGCCGGGCCTGATAAACTTATAGAACTGTTTTGAAGCATAATAGCGGCCGGAGGGAGTTCCATCTATGATCAGCCCGAATTGCTCAGACGATTTTATGTCTGCTATTGACCACCAAAGCCAGGCGCTTAAATTTCCATATTCTAATGAATTATAGATATTAGCCGCGAGCAGCATAGCCCCGTCCCAAGTATTCGGATGTCCAGAAGTTTCTGTCATCCAAACTTCTTTTGCTGGAGATGTTCCTGCTGCAAGCCGGGCAAATTCCTGCCAGTCCTTTGACCCTGCGCCTCCAACATTTATACCATCAGTATCATAATTATGTATAGCAAAAATGTCTGCATAATTACGGGTTTCTTCGTCCTCATTTACTGCATTAAAAAAATCAGGTAAATGTCTTTGGGCAGGCAGCGCCTCAGGAATATATATTTTCGTTTTTATTCCATCTTGTTTAAATTTTCTGCCTACAACCCTTAGAGCTTCACGCATTTGTACAGGCGTGTAAACGCAGGAATTATAGTCTTCCGGAAATTCAGGTTCGTTCTGCAGTCCTAATGCATACAGTTCAATTCCTGTTTGCTGTTTAAATGCCTTACAATAAGCAGCACAATAATTTGCAAAATCTGCATAAGCATCAGATCTTAAGCTTCCACCCTTATTTGTACTTGGTCCTTTTCCTTCATCATTCTTCGTTTTCATCCAGGCTGGTGGGCTCCATATACTGGCTATGAATTTTTTTACGCCTAATTTTTTTAGCTCTCTTACGGACTGAAACGCGTGCTGTAAATCGCCGGTACCAAATACATTCCCGTTCAGGTTATAACTACTGTCTTTTGCGGATTGGAAAGATGGAGGAAGTTCGAAACGCATAATTGACAATCCCAGGTCATTAACGATCAGATCATATTTGTAGGCATCAGATTTACCCTTCCATCCATTCAATGTATTAAATGCACCGAATCCTTCAATTTTCTGAAATGTTTTTGTTTGATCAATTGTCAAAACAGATCGGGTTTGACTGGATGCGGTGAATGTTCCATAAGACAACCAGCATGCCAAAAAAAGAGAAATAAAAGTGTAAGACTTGGTATGATATTTTTTCATAAGCAGTAGCTGTAAAAAGTAGAATAATTAAAAAATGATTGAAATATTTTTAAATAAGATAGTCAAAGCTCCGCCAATGTCACGGAGCTTTGACTGCAGCCTTTAGTAACCAGGATTATTCCCTTTTATTCCACTATTTCGCTGAACTTCGTTTTGCGGAATAGGGTATAAAAGGTGTTTAGGATAAGCAAACTGCATCGGTGAACTCAGGTCGGTACTAAAATGGGCGTCACTTCCGTCCCATCCCTGCAAACTTATATCACCGTGCGCATCCCAGCGCTTCAGATCGTACCAACGAATTCCTTCCTCACCAGCGAGTTCTACGAAGCGCTCATCCATAATCCATTGAAGGATTGTAGCCGGATCGGTTACTGCGGTACTAAGGGGGGCCGGTAATGTTCCATCTCCGATTTGACTGGCGGCTCCCCAATTCCTGGCGCGAGCCCTCACTTCGTTAATTAAACCGATCGCTGTCGCCGGGTTTCCGCCGGATTTCAAAATAGCTTCGGCAGCTAACAATTTAACATCCGCATAGCGTAGTATTCGAGGGTTGTTCAGCGACTGCGGAAAAAAAGGTTGTGCCAGTTGGTCCAATCCCTCTTTACCATATTTAGTGAACGCCCGACTGGTATCGGTAAAAAATGCAAGTCTTGGATCAGTTCCGAAATTATTATATAGTTTTCGGGTAAGTTTCCACTTTTCTCCCCCTATATACTGACTGGCAGAGTTGTCAGCGACCGTAAAAAAGCCCCAAAATGCCGACATACTTTCGACACCTCTCCAAGGTCCGTCATTATTCAGAAAAGGATTACTGATTGCAGCCGGGGACGATGCCTGAAATTCAAAAAGAGATTCACTGTTATTTTCAGTGAACGCCGAAAAGTTATCAGAATAATTCGTTGTAAGAGTTCTGTCTGTAATGCTGTTATAAGCGGTTATGGCGTCCTGGTAGTCGGTCGTATTCTTAGTATAATCGCCTCTAAAAACTAATGCCTTTACTAAAAGACCTAATGCAGAAGATTTAAAGGCTCTGCCCGTGTTATTAGCATCCCAGGAATCAGGCAACAACGTTGCAGCAAGTTGCAGGTCGGCTATAGATTGGTCCAACAGCTGTGTCCCGGTTGACCGCGGGGTGTTAATGTCCGCCCTGTTTGTAATACGTTTTGTCACGAGCGGTGCTGTTCCATACATGTTATACAAGCGGAAGTTAATATATGCCCGCATGAATAATGCTTCACCTTTATTGTATTTTAAAAAACTTGGGTCTGCAAAGGTCGAAGGGTCAGCCTTGTCCGCCTTTTCTATTACCACATTGCAATATTCAATAATACGGTAAGCAGACTGAAAAAAATAGTCGCAATGTCCATTGGTCGGGTTTAGGTTTCCCGTAAACAGTTCAAAGGTCGCGTGCCCCGCTTTGTCAGTCGTGATATCATCACCGGGTAACAACCACATATCATGTATGTAGTCTCCGCCGTTGTACCAATAAAAGTCAGTCATTTTTGCATAAATGCTGATAATAGCTTGTCTGAACTGAATTTGGTTTTTAAACCAATCGTCTTCAGAAACAGCCAAAGAAGGCGTTTTCGTCTGATCCTTGACGCAGGAACTGACCATTAATATTCCCATGATTATTACTGATAAGCAGGGGATATAAATATATTTTTTCATAAATCTAATTTTAAATGTTTAAAACCTCGCATTGACGCCAACATTGATCATTTTCGGTAACGGATATTGGTCATTAACAGGATCAATACCTGAGTAGCGTGTAATTGTAAAATTATTTTGCCCCCCCACGAATATTCGCAATTTGCTGAATACGTGAGTATTCTGAAGTAATTTGCCTGGTAAGCTGTAACCTAATTGCCAAGAATTTAGTCTAAAAAAAGCCCCACTTTCAACCCAGCGATCAGAATAACGGTTATTTCCAGCTGGATCCCCATACACTGCCCTCGGTAACGTCGCATTAGGATTTTGCGGCGTCCAGCGGTTTAACACCGCTATTGATTCATTTCCTCCCGGGCCAGCCATATTGGTAAAATTTTCCTTAAAAGTATTTACCTTCACAACGTCGCCCTCGCCGTAAAAATTCAGTGTAACATCAAAAGCTTTGTAACCTAACGTAGCATTGATACCGTATGTATAACCGGGTATCGTGCTTCCCAGGTTGGTTTGGTCATAACTATCTATCTTTCCATCTGGAGTTTTGCTATAGAAAGGTTCTTTTGCGGTCGGATCACCATGGACATCCTGAAAATACATGTCACCTGGCTTTACAAGGGTTTTATCTGTTACATTGGCATCCGTATATTTGGCAAAATATTGATCAATCTGCGCCTGATTTTTAAATATGCCGCCGACTTTGTATCCCCAGATGATGCCTATTGGCTGACCTTCTTGTACGTAACCATACGACGTATATAACGGTTCGTGATTGTATAAAGACAATACTTTATTATGTACAAATGATATGTTACCGCCTATAGCGTAATTGAAGTCTCCGATTTTGTTATTGTAGGAGGCTTCCAGATCAATTCCGGTATTGCGGAGTGTTCCGATATTAAAAGCAGGATTATCTGTTCCTACAGAATAAGGTAAATTCACATACTGGAGAATATTGCTGGTAAGTCTTTTCCAAAACTCTAAGTTGACGCTTAGTTTATTGCCAAACATAGTAGCTTCTAATCCGACGTAAGAGGTAGCAACAGTTTCCCATCTGATGTCGCGGTTAGGAAATGCAGGAAAGGTCACCCCCAAATTGTAAAGGCCGTTTGGAACACCATTTCCTGATCCTAAACCGTAAGTCCCCTGATCACTCTTATTCGAGAGAAAGGCGTAGTTCCCCACTACCGCTTCGTCATTTCCCGCCTGGCCCCAGCCTCCCCGGATTTTTAGATCGTTTATAAATTTCAGATTTTTAATAAAATCCAATGTACTTATCCGGTATGCACCCGATGCTGAATAAAAATTCCCAAAACGCTTGTCAGGTGCAAACCCATTGCTGGCATCTCTGCGGAATGATGCATCTAAGTAATATGTGCTTGCATAATTGTAGCTGGCTCTGGCAACATATCCAAACCAATACTTTTCCTGGTTGGTACCTGCAAATCCTGAAACATAACCGACCTCGTTGTTAATACCTATTTTTTTAGGATCATTGGTATCTGTGTTAGTAGTTTCCAGATCTTCATTGTATTGTGTATGGTATTGGTCTTGAACTGAAGCTAACAAATTGAGGGAATGGAGCCCAAAAGTTTTATTGTATGAAACCGTATAATCAGCTTGATAATTTAGGAATTTATTGGTTCTAAGTCCATAATCTCCAAAGGAACTGCCATTTCCAAAGCTCGCAGGATCTTGGCCGTTTACTTTATACTCCTCTGACAAGACATTTTGAAAGTTTTTTCGTTCCTGGTACGTATAATCTGCACTCAATTGTGCCCTGAATACAAGACCCTTTATTGGCTCGAACTCGAGAAATCCTTGACCCATGTTTCGTAATAAGTTAAAATCCACTACATTCTCATTTCTAATCGCAAAGAAGTTATCCTTTGTTCCTATGCCGTAAAGTTTAACAGGATTCCACGCGGTTCCGCCAAAATAAGGCGTGACAGGCATTGCGTAAGCTGTGGGATTGTTTGGGTCATGTATTGGTTGCCAGGGTAAATAACCTGCGGCGTCTTCGAGGTTAACAGTCGAGTTATTCTGGTCCGTTTGTTTGGTCAGGCGATAATTGATACCCGCACGGATATATTTTCCGATGCTAGTATTTACGTTGGACGTCAGTGTAAATCGTTCCAAATCGTTTCCCCTTAAAACACTTTGCTGGTTTGTATAGCCAGCCGAAACATAATAATTTGATGCATCTGATGCCCCAGATACTTTCACATCGTAATTCTGGCTAATAGCGTTTTTATGAACCAATTCATTTTGCCAGTTGTAATTCTCCGGATTTGCTCCAAGGTAATAAGGACTGGTAGGATCTAACTGGGGCGAATAATTATTCAATAAAGTGGGCAAATCGGTTTGGTTTCTGCCGTAAAGATCTTTATTGATATTAATATCCGGAGACGAGTTGTTCATGTACATCTCCCGAGTTAAATCAATCAGTTGCTGACTATTTAGCATTTTGTAGGTAGGTACGTTCTGGGTGCCCACTGTACCATTGAATTCCAATACCGGAGCGCCTTTTTTACCTCTGCGGGTAGTAATCAAGATTACACCATTGGCCCCCCGGCTACCATAAATCGCCGCGGATGACGCATCCTTCAAAACAGAAATAGATTCGATGTCATTAGGATTAACTAGCGTCCATAGATTGATTGTACCTATTAAATCAGAATTACCAGCTGTAGGGGGAGTAATAATCTGCCCGTCAATAACATACAACGGTTGAGCGGCACCGTTCCACGTTCCTATACCGCGTACATAAATATTAGGTGCAGCAGTTGGATCGCCGCTTGAATTTACAATCCTTACCCCTGAAACCTTCCCTTGGAGAGCGAATTCTGGAGACGCATAGGGTGTGTTTTCAATATCCTTTGCGGTTATTGCTGATATTGAACCTGTTATATCTTTCTTTTTTCTAGAGCCATAGCCGATAACAACAACCTCATTGAGACCTTTTGAATCTTCCGTCAAGGATGCATTGATTACGCTTTGACCATTAATGGCGATTTCCTGTGACGTATATCCTACGTATTTAAAAAGTAATGAGCCCGATTTATTTTTAATGAGTATCGAATATTTACCTTCGCTGTCGGTGATCACCCCTGTGGTGGTACCTTTAACGATAACCGATACACCAGGTAGTGGTTCACCTTTTATTCCGGTGACTTTTCCTGTTACGCGTAAAGCATCCTGCGCTAAAAGCGTACTAGAAATACTGCATAAAGCCATAACAATCATTAATAGCAATCCTTGACAGTATCTCTTCTTTTCTAAGTAATTTTTTTCCATGAAAGAGATTTTTTAGGTTAACACTTTGAGTGTAATAATTAGTTGTTCTCCAAAAATCTTCAATCAGATTTATCAAGGCATCCTGCGGTGTCTTGTCTTTAAGTATATTTGAATTCAGTCTAATTTTCAGGAAGTTATTTTCTTAAAAAAATACTTTTTTTGTATGGTGCAATGAATTCGAAAGGCGTGATAGAAAAGTCAGAAATTACCCACCGTAGAAAGGTGCGAAGTATTAAATCAGGTAAGATTGAAATGAAAATCCAGTGGATTTTCATTTCAATTGATAATCTTTACAGATTTGACCTAAAAGAGAATTTGAATATGATCACCGGTAGATTGAGAGATTTTAAGTATGCCGCCTTGTTTCAGTGACTCCCATGTCCAGCTGTTATTTGAGCCGCCAATTGTCTCCTTAAGAACTTTCCCGTTGACTCGTATTTGAACCGGTTTGTTTGTTAAACGGAATATATCCTGGGAATGATTGTCAAATAAATTATAGGTTATAACGGAACGCAGGTAATCAATTGATTTTACAATGGAAGACGAGCGCAGCAGGTGATCCCCATTGTCCGGGGCCAGGTTGGGCATAGCTGCCATAGCCCGAAGGTAGTGTCTGACATAATCTCCGTAACCATCCGTTAACCATATGTCATCGCGAAGATATTTATTCATCCCCTTTTCATTGACCATATAGGTAGCCCAATTCAGCTGCCTGACAGCGTTACGTACATATGATGTATCACCTGATTTCTCGGTGTACATGAGCTCTACGGAGGCCTCCCGCGACGTGTGGCTGTTTCCTGGCACGCGGTATGCTGTCTGTTCATTTATGCAAATGACACCATATTTCTTAAACTCATTGTTTGCAAGCTCACGATATACCCAATTAAAAATGCCTTTGGCGGTATTTTTCCAGTCAGTATCGTACTCGGGATGTTCAATAACAAACATAGCATAGGTGATACCATTAATCTGGCTGTCCGACCATCCCGAAATATCCTCAAAAAACGGTCCCCATTTGTTTGTTTTAACGGGGTATTTTTTTAACCAGTTCAGGGTGATCTGAAAAGCCCGGGTATAGGCCCTATCGTTTCCTGTGTTCAGCTGTTTTAGTCCAGAAAATAGGTTCAGCGCGGCAGTCCAATTAGTAGTATAGGTTGACCTGCTTACTTTGGGTCTCGTTTTATCCACCGCTGACATTCCCTGATAATTAAAAGGTCTTTCTTCCAGAATTCCTATTTCCCCGGTAATGGCATTCACCTTAAATGGCCAGGGTGAATTATTGTTATCGCCTGGGATTATTTTTGCTGCCAGTGTGTTTGCGATATGAACGGCGGCTGTCAGGTATTTTTTATCTCCGGTTTTTTTATAAAGTTTCAATAGTTCAAATCCAAATGAGGCCGCTTTGTCTGGTTGAAGATAATTTTTTCCTAAAACCATATCGCCATTATAGATACCTGAATGCTTATCAATATTCTGCGGATAAGGCAGGTCGGGCCATTTTGCACCTGCTGGTGACAAAGAATGCGCAAGATAAAAATCTGCGATATATCTCATGTTTTCTAATACCTGTCTGTCCCCCGAATAATCATAGAACAAATCCCATGAGGACAAGGCCATCATGATTTGGTCACCACCAATGCCTCTTTTATCATGATTTGGGCTCCAAACGTCATGATTGAGGTAATATTTAACTCCGTTGCTGTCGATCTCCATATTATTCCAGAATTTCCATATCAGGTTGAGCACATGGTCATAGGAAACTCCCAGGTTTTCAGAATACCAGGGTAGGATTGCACCGCTACGGTCAACGCGAACCGGATGAAACTGAATGCTATCTGAAAGCAGGGTGTCCATAGTCAAATGGACATTAGTCTGACGAATGTGGTGACTTTGAGGATTATCAGTGCCATAACTCTGCAGGCTAACTAAACAAAGAAGAAGAAAAGCAAGTGTTCTTAACATGTTATTATATTGATAAATTTATTATAAATAGAATTGGCAAAAATGCTGAATTACAATGCTTTGTACTTATCATATACTTCGCGAAGCGTTTTGCCATTTAGCAACTCCGTACGTGAAAGATTTTCATGATTTACTTTTACTATAGCCATTTCAAATACCTTGTCTTCAACTGCCTTGGGGATAACAACTATACCATCGAAATCCGCATAAATTAAATCACCTGGAAAAACTTTTACTTCCCCACAGTCCACAGGAACATCATAGTTAATTACTATTCCCCTCCCCTTAGAATCGAGCGGACGTATACCTGCATAATAGACCGGAAAATTCATATTTATGATTTTTACACAGTCCCTTATTTGGCTGTCGCATACACAACCAGCAACCCCTTTCTTTTTGGCCAGAGTCGACATTAACTCCCCCCATGGCGCGTTGGTGCTATTATAATCTGTCGAATGGATAACTACCTGGCCTTCCAATAACGAATCCATTCCATCGATTTCTGCGCCATATGGATCGCTATCGTTCACCAAATTGGTTTCCTCCCATTTAAACGTTTTAGCCCGGCCAATAAATCCGCAGTTCTCACGATCCGGTAGGAGTGGCCGTAGTCGATGATGCATTGCCTGGTGGCGGTATCCCAATTCATCGAGAATGTCACAAACGGCGGCTACATACAGTTTCTCTTTAATGAATTGAAACAGTTTTTTATCCTTTTGTATGTCAGTCATTTAATTGTGTATATAATAGCTTTAATGTAATAACTCCTACGGTATTGCTATCGGTTTATATTTTCGATGCTTAACTTACTTGATAATAAAGGTAGTTTTATCCATTCCTACCCCAGTAATGGTAAGCGATTTCCAGTTTGACGGCAGCTTAGTTTTTAATTGGGTAATTCCATCCTGGGTTATATCCAGTCCGCCAAAGCCCATTAAAATACTTTGGAGAATTCCGCCGGCACCGGTTGCAAAGTAGGGATTAGTACCGCCTTTTGTCTCGGCAATCACACGAAATGGCGGTACCAGGTTTGGCAAATAGGACTCCTTGAAATATTGATAAGCCTCGGCAGATTTGCCTAGCCTGGAATACAGGATTGAAAAAATAGCCTCCGTCATTGCCGGGGTACCTTCATGCGGGATGCGTCCCTGGTAGTATTTGAGGTCGCTTTCTATCCTGGCAGGTTCGGTTATGGTTTTTAACGGATATGCTAATAGGTTGACATCAGCCTGTTTAATCCCCTGGCCGCCATAGGTGTCAAATTCTTTTGTTGTTCCATCAGGAAATTGGTGAATAGGTATATTGTCTGCCACAAGTTGCCAGTCCGGGTCAGGTCGGATTCCAAGTACTTTAGCCGCTTTTATAGCATCCGTTAAATTGGTTTTAGCAGCGGCATTGGTAAAAGCATCATTGTCAATTCCTTCTGCCCATTCATCCGAAGCGACTACATTTTTTATATCGTAACTTCCCTTTCCGTTGCGCTCCACTCTGCTTGCCCAGAAATCTGCAGTGGCCGATAGCAGAGGCCAGCCTTTTTCCAATAACCATTTCTTATCGCGCGAAACGCAATAGTAATTCCAGGAGGCAACACCCACACATGCGGTAATATGGTGCTCAAATGGGCCGCTCAGGGCCCAAACGGGTGTTTCCTCCCGACCACTTGCTGCGCTCTCCCAGGGAAACATAGCCCCCTTGAATCCATGAGAAAAAGCATTTTTTTTTGCCGCCTCCAAGCGGTCAAACCTGTATTCCATATACGATTTGGCTATTTCAGGCTGTAAAACAAGCATAACCGGGAACATCCAAAGATCTGCGTCCCAGAAGATATGCCCATTGTAACCCAGACCGGAAAGCCCCATTGGTGAGGGCATATACGGATTGCCGGCCCGGGAAAATGAATACAGGTGATATAACATATTATGTACATCCTGCTGGGACTGATCATCACCCTCTATTTTAATATCACTTTTCCAAAGCTCATCCCATGCAGCATTATGCAGACTGACAAGCTTTTCAGGTCCTTCCAAACTGGCGAAAATGGTGAGCCGTTCTACTTCATTCAGCGGGTCTGAATCATGTGCCGAGGTCATGGATGACCCCGTCAATGAATAATGAAAGGTTTCGCCAACACCAATGTTCTTAGCAAACTTCATCAGGTGCAGATTATTGTCCCTCATTTCGTGCTGAATAGACGGGCTGTTCACCTTTTGATTTGAAAATACGAAAGCATTCGAAGCACACATTAATAGTTTACCGGTGGGACTTCTGGCTGTCGAGGTTAGCAGCTTAATGGAATGCCCTGGCGCACTAATCTCGTTAAAATAGTTCTGGGCGTCCTTTAATGCGTCTGGCGTTTCCATGATACTGGCGGCTTCTACTTCAATATTTTTTTTCGCAGATATGGCGACGTTGATTAGCACTGTAAATGGTAGATTTCTTAATGCATAATAGGTATAAGTTACTGTCGCCTTATCTTTATAGTCAAAACTGGTTGTGAATGCAGCATGACGCATGTCAAGCTCCTGATGAAAGTTTTTTATATTACTCCTGTCAATTCGATCACCGTCAATATCCAGGTACATATTTAACAGATTAAAGCTTTTCAGGAAATTACTCACCCTTCCGCGACCATAAAGGTCATACGCCCCAGACAGCACCACATTTTTTACTTCAAATGGCTCCGGAGATGAAACTATGCCAACCATGCCATTTGCCACAGTGATCCCATAATAATTTAAAGGATCTATTGAATCAGTTTTTACTACCCATTCATTGATATGTTGGGCAAATAATGCCTTTGACAATATGAGGCAAATTAAAGTTAGAAATAGTTTAGTCTTATACATAAGTCGATTGTTAAGTCCGGTTCCGGTGACTTTATTGTATTTTTTACCGGAAGTATAGTGTAAAATAGCCACGTTGGAAATTAAAACTATCCTGCCGTGTCCATGATGGATTATAGGAATGGATTATTTCCAATGGGTTAGCTTGACAATAAAAGGCACCAGTGAATCTGCCAATTGCTGATGTTGTCGCACAGAAGGATGCCAGTCGCTTCCCAAAGGTTTAATAGTTCCAAGATTGAAGTAATAAACATCCTTGTTGGATTTAGCATAGGTGATAACCGCAGCCTTAACAAAATTTTGAAACTTATTCCATTTTATTCCAGGTCCGCCATTATAAGGGCCAGCAAGGCAAACAATTTTAGCACCGCTATTTTTTGATCTTAGTCTACGTAAAAAGGAAACATAAGAGTTGACAAATTTTGAGGAGTCGGGGTCGACCGCAAAATCGTTATTGCCAAGTTCAATAACAATTAGGTCGGGGTGAACTGTATATTCCCATTTTACTTTACAATTATTACAAATGGTCTCATAAAGTTTTACCATGGCAAAACTCGTATCTCCTCTGCCATTATATAAACCTATACCGGAACGGCATACTGCGGTATAACCCGCCTTTAATTCCCTGGCTGTGATGGCTGAATAGGACAGATAATTATTCTCCGTACTGTACTTGAAATGATCGGCGTTTCCTGACCCTTCATTTCCATAAGCGCAGGTTATTGAATTGCCTATAAACTCTATTTGCCGTTTTGGCTTTTCCGGCTTAAAAATCTTAGCTCCGCTGCTTAATTTCATACCAAGGAATGTACTATTGCCGCCATGCCACTCCGTCCTCCGAAAGATCGTCAACTGATGTAATTTATCAGGGAGGGATGCTGCAAGTTGATAAATAGAATCTTTATTATTTGTTCTTAGCACATTGATATGTCCATCGATAATAATATTAAAGTAATTTTCCGCTGAATCATTTTTTATAACCAAGGCAGCACTCGAACCCTTAAAATTAATACTGATGGATGTGCCGGAATACATAAAGCGCGGCATTTTTTTGTTGCTGAAATCAATGTGCCCCTGATAGATGAAAGCCGGGTCATCGGCTGGAACAAAAGATTGTCCTTCAGCAAAGCACTGGAAAGGAAGAATTAGCAGCAAAATTTTAAAGATTATCATTATTAAGAGAATATAAATGAATTGTTGGACCAGGGAAAATGCACAGTAAACAAAATTGTAAAACCTAAAATTCCGATATAACTTCGCGGTGCTCCAGCCATGCAAGCATATTAAGTACCAGGTAATTCCAGTTTTGAAAACCAGGGTTGAGTATCGGCTCTCCGTTTTCGGGCTGATAATATTCATGCAGCGTACCGTTTTTCCGAAAGTCATTACCAAAAAGCAATACCGTTTTGCCGGCAAGTTCCCTAGCTTCCTGAAGATAGCCGTATTTGACCAAGGCCCTCCAGGTAATATAATTGGATACTCCCCATACGGGTCCCAGCCATGAAGAGGGGTTACCAGTCGCCTTCAGGTTATACATTTTTTCGTATCTGGATAAGGTTCTTACTCCAAATGGCGCATTAAAGGACATTGTATCCATTAAATTCTTCCGCACCATTCTGTCGGCCTGCTCAGGGGTGGCGACCCCCGCCCACATGGCCATGAATCCTGACCAGACTCCTATCCGTTGTATAAGACAATCCCAGTCACGAGGCATGCCGCTATGGAGTTCGAAGCCTGACTCATTTTTTACGGGCATCAAATTCAGATCAACGCTATAAAAAAAACCATCCTTTTCATCCCAGCAGTTCTTTTGTATGGCTGCTTTTAAATAATCTGCATTTTCTTGAAATTTTACAGCCACTTCATCCAAGTTTAATCGTTTGCAAAGGTAAACCATAGCAAGTAGCTCTTTGTACATCATGCAGTTAAGATAAATGGAGCCGGAACTTCTCGGAGGCCTGAAAAAGGTAGCAGGGTCGTTGTCGACCCCTATAGCTTCATCATTCTGCCAAAAATAGAGTCCCGTGGCACGGTCGCGGTGATGATTAATATAATTATCTACAAAAGTTTGAAGATGATAAAAATCATCATGAAGCCAGGCGGCATTGCCTCCGTTTAACCGGGTTAAAAACGCGGCATGCTGCGCCAGACAGGGCTTGTGCATATTGGTTCTATAAATATCTGACGGTTTCATTTTGCTAACATCGGCTCCCCTCCAGACGGTAATTGGTATCCAGCCATCAAGACCGCTGAATGACAAGTAATTTCTCACGCAGCCTTGTTCATAAATCACAGCCGCTGCTTTATCTTTATCCGTGCCTGTTTCCAGAAGAATCTGCCTGAGGGCGACGTTACTCAGCCATGAGTCCCAATCCCATAACACATCAGCATATTGACTGCTTCCCGGGGTAATAAACGGATATTTCATTGCTCCGCCGGCAGGCCGGAACATCCCTTTGTATTCCTTATAGATCGATTTTTTTATCAGACTGCTATATTGTTTCCAGTTTAAAGAATCCTGCGCCGCGCAGGTTAAAAAATATGCACTGAGGCACAATAACAGCAGTATTTTCTTGAACATAAGTCTATATATTAATCATTTTACTGTAGCTTCGGGAAAAGGCCGACGGGCTTATAATCTGCTGTAAATGTAACCCTCCATTATTTTCTGCCGTCCTGTTCTGACCTGCCTGTAATCAACAACTTATTTTACCCTATTTTGCAGTAAAAAGGACTTTTTCGGTTGATCTGCACAATTTATTATCCGTACATGGGTGCCTTCGGATAAGTAAACAGAAGCTAACTTGTGCTTTAATGGAAAAGCTGATTGGCCGGAAAAATTATCAATGGTGATATCCTTGAAATTGCTGACTGCTATACCGTTGGTAAAATAAGCCGGCAAAGAGTGTCCCCATGTCAACTCGAAGTTCATCAGTTTTAGATTACTAACATAGCAAGCAAAAAAACCTGGAATATCGTGACGGAACAAAGCTAGGCTCATTGGGAAGGCCGGTCTCAAATCGAAGTTGCCACCATAAAAGTCACTGTATTTTCCTTTATTGATCGTCAGCTGCACATGATCAAATAGCAAATTGCTAATGATGCTGCCTGCACTGCCGTAAACCACAATACCAGTTTCGCTGAATGCCGAAACGTTTACAAAACGGATATTGTCTATCTTGCCCGCATTTCCATCTTTAGAATCTTTTACTGCGGAAATGTGAATAGGTTCGCCCTTGCCCCACCAATGTCCTGAGTGTAAACGGGTATGGATAATTATATTGGAAAACAAAACATTTTCAATTGAGCTTTTGTCTCTTGAAAAGATACCTATTCCCCTATTTGAATCATACATCACAATATTACTAAATACGAGGTTTCTAATGGGATGGTAGCCGTAACCGATTCGTATACAAGCGGATCTGGAGGAAAGGATACAGTTATCAACTGTTACGTTCTCAGCAAACCCGGTTTTATTACCTATGGATACCCTATGATCTGAGCCTCCGTTTTGCGCCTGTTCGCCGAAGCCAGAAACGATAATACAGTCATCACCGGTATGAATGTGTGCGTCAGAGATGCGCACGTTCCTTGAATTGGTACAATGTATCCCGTCACTGTTAGGAATAAGCTGATTATTATCTATCGTAATTCCTTTGACTACCACCTCATCACAATCTGCCAAACGGACTGTCCACTCCGGTGCATCTTTTAATTTAACATCTGTGATATGGATATCCTGGCAGTACTGCATCTGTATCATTAAGCCTGGCCGGAAGTTATAAGATACAGGACCATCTTCAAATATGCTGCCGGCTTTCATAAAGGAATTACCTTGTCTCGTGTATTTTCTTTCAAAGTCATGCCCTAAATGCGGTTTATCCAGCCCATTCATAAAATAAGTACCATTCCCGTTAATTTCCCCTTCTCCAGTAATAGAAATATTCACGGATCGGTCGGCATGGATGAGTCCATATCGATTGTATCCTTCATCAAAAAGAGGATTGGGATTTTGTTTATAATCCAGCGTGTCTTTGCTGCCAAGTATAACTGAACCGGCTTCGAGGTGAAAATTTGTATTGGACAGCAGCTCAATTGTTCCGGATACAAAAATACCTGCGGGGACCAAAATCGTCCCGCCCCCATTTTTATTGCATTGACGGATCGCCTCATTTATGGCTGCAGTATTTACCGTACGGCCGTCCCCTTTTGCTCCGAAATTAATGATATTATATACGGAGCCATCGATTTTTAACCCTGTCAATAAAAAAAAGATCAACAGCCCAACAAGGCTTGTACAACGTTTAAGATACATCATCGGGATAGAGGGTCTGTTTAAAATATTAAGTTTATAAAAGCTGTTAAGAAAAAAGCCTCCAATAAAGGAGGCTGCTAAATCAATAAAGTAGAACCAACTAAATCTCACTTTATAGTCCGTACTTCGTTAGCGAAACTAAAAAGGAAAATATTGTTTCGTATCCTGTGGTATCTTGTTACTTCCAGATATCAACTTGTACAACAGCAAAGTCAGGTAAACAATTTAAAACCTTAAGGCAATGTTTAGTTACTTATAATTTTTTCAATTTCAGCAACACTACGCCATGCGCGGTAACACCGGTTTGGTATGGCAAATGAAGTTTTCCCAAGGACGCCTGCCGCCATAAATCTATCAATTCATACTTACCCTGAATGTTAAGAATGTTTAAGGGTAATATAAATTTTTGATAATGATCAGCCAGGTTAAATATGCCAACGGCAATTGAACCGTCCTCAAGCGGTTTGGCGTAAACAACGATGTTCTCCCGCTTATAAACCTCTTTGGCCGGTATGCCCAGAGGATCCTGATCGACTGCTATTACAGCATCGTTGGTCAGCAAGCTAACGGTAAAATCATCAAGTTTACTTAAGTCACACCCCAGCAGCAGCGGCGCTGAGAGTAAACTCCACATACTCATGTGTGTATACTGCTCGTCCGGTGTTAAATGAGTACGATGTAAATTTTCTCCCCAGCCTACCCAGCCAACGGTAAGCATATCCGGGTCATTCCAATGTCCGGGACCTGCAAACTGCGAAAGCTTCGACTGGCTGAAACCAATCTCTTTCAAACTCGCCCAGGAATCGTCAATATCGCCTGTTGTTCGCCAGCTGTTCCCGCCCGCTTCTGCTCCCCATTTCCATACATCTTTCATTCCATACTGGCAAAAACTGAAATAAATGTCGCGCGGCTGATCTTTCAGTACTTTGCTCATCAATAGGTAGGGCTTTTCAAAGGTATAAATGGCTGTATCGCTGCCGGCTACTGATCCATAACTACACCAATCGTATTTGAGGTAATCTATTCCCCAACTGTTGTAAGTTTCTGCATCCTGTTTTTCATGTCCGTAACTTCCTAGAAATTTTCCGCAAGTTTCAGGTCCCGGAGAAGAATAAATGCCAAATTTCAGGCCCCTATCGTGCAGATAATCCGAAAGCGCCTTCATATCCGGGAATTTTTCATTAGAAAGAATTTGCCCCTCCGGATTTCGGGCAGGGGCCTCCCAGCCGTCATCAATATTTATATAAGTCCACCCATGATTAATTAGTCCCTTTTCCGTTAGTGCTCTTGCAGCGTCTTTCACCCGCTCTGAGTTTACGCTCAGTCCCCAGCAATTCCAGCTGTTCCAGCCCATGGGAGGGGTCAGTCCAATATTTTCCCCTACTATTATTTTTAAAAAGCGGCTGACTTTCCCTTTCTTGTTTTCTGCTTTCAAAGTCACGCTGTATACGCCCCTATTCTTTAAACTGCCGGTAATTAACTGTTTATCAGGACTATATAGCAGTCCTTCCGGCAGCTTTTCAACATCAATTTTTAATGGTTTCTCCCCTGTAACAGGAATATAAAAATAAAAAGGAGACCCGGGCCGGATGCCAATAACATGGGTACCGTTAATCTGGGGGCGACTGCTTGATTTGGGAGTCAATATATATGGCAATACCTCAGAGGTATCCACCTCGCCGACACCTGCGGTCTGTTTAAAACTATACCTTACCTGGTATTGCCCATTTTTGGGCAGCTGAAACTCGTACTTAAATTCTGATGATTTATTTGGTCTTATGGTGATTTTTTTCTTTTCTGCCGCGAAGTATTTATTTGTCCTCGGATCAAAAACCACTGCTTGAAATATACCTTTCGTTGGTTCGGCCCCACTTGTTGATAACGTGATTATTTTACGGTATTGCAATCCTTTTTTAATAAAGTCGGACTGGTTATATGTGATATTAACAAAATCAGTTTTGGACGTCGGGCGGATATCTGGCTGACCGCTGTACATTCCACCAAAGCCGCCTGCGTCATACACCTTTATAGAAATAACATTATAGCCATTCCAGTTAATTGCTTTGTTATCAGATTCCACATGGTAAACCCGTTCCTTGTTCCACGAGGCCGTGTTCCCGATAATTTGTCCGTTTAAATAAGCTGTATCCCGGTCATCGATCATGCCAAGGTAAATACGCAGGCCATCTTTAGCCTGTTTCTTTAACGAAGACGGCAAATACACCGACGTCCGATACCAGGCAAAGCCGTCATACTTTTCAAATCCCTGCAATTCCCAGTATTTAGCTATTTGAACAGGCATCCAATCTTTATCGTTATATGCGGGGGAAGCCCACCCGGGATTATCGCCCGTTCTGAATTTCCATTTAGTAAGTTTGATATCTATCGGCTTAGCGCTTTGGCTCCAGGCAATGGCAGCAATCAGCTGAAGCACAAATAAAATCATGACTGTTTTGATCCGGTGACCGGTGATAATTCGTTGGTTCATAAATAGTTTATTGTGATGATTAGATTATATAAGATTGGGCTTGTTTAGTCTCTTAATCTCTTTTCGTTTGGAAGTTATATTCACCGGAACCAACAGTTATTACAGCATACCCTTGCCGGTAACTGATTCCCTTAAAACCAGCAGCTTTTTGAACCGGGGTTCCCCCTTCTGAAATTAAAGCTCCATTATTTGCACGAATCCATACATCGGCACTCGTGTTGGCGGGGATAGTGACATGAAGGTTAAAAGTGCCGCCAGTTATTTCCCACGCGCTGACGATCTTCCCCGAAACCGATTGATAGGCCCCTTTAGCCCAGGTCAGGTCACCTGCAGGCTGAGGCCGGATCGTTATTTTTTTAAAGCCCGGAGCCAGCTGTTTTATCCCTAATAGCGAACTATAAAACCACTCGTCTACTGAGCCAAACATGGGATGGTTCTGGGAGGGGGAATTTTCAGGATAATCCCAGCTTTCCCAAAGGGTTGTCGCATTTTTTGACAGCATGTAACCCCATCCGGGATAATCGCGCTGATTGGCTATTTTATAGGCAATGTCATTCAAGTTTTCGTTACTAAAAACATCAAAGAGCATTTTTGTGGAAAATATTCCTGTCGAAACATGGTAATTATGCCTGGCGAACTCATTTTTTAATACTACAAGGGCCTGTTCTTTTTCGCGGGGCAATCCGTACCAGAGGGCAAAAAGCTGCGCACCTTCCGTAGCGTTATCGTAACGGCCAGTCCCGGGAATCTCGTATTTGTTTATTATTGCCTGCTTAATTCTCTCAGCGAGGCCTGAATATTTTACTGAATCCTGGGTCTTACCAAGGATACCGGCAAATTGGGTTGCAAGTACGGCGTGATGATAATAGAATAATGATGCATCAAACGCGATAGGTTTAGGGTCAATTGCCGCATGATCTCCGATATCATGGTCAAAAAGGTTGTCATTGGCTTTCGATTCCAAAAAGGCCATTTGATGTACAAAGGCGGGGTAGTAGTTGGCGATTACCTGCTTATCACCGTAGTAATCATATAAAAGTTTCTGGAGAAACGGAAAAGCGAGTTGCCAGCCCAGCGGACCGGAGTCTCCTCCGGGTGATTCAGCTGAAATTCCTGTATTAGGTGCGGTCTCTGTAATACCTCCGTCGGGCAATTGGTTATTAGCAAAATCATTGACTGACTTACGGTAAAAATTAGCCATGTTATAATTGTAGCAAAACGACGGGGATGTGACCACCATATCCGCCCCATAACCCATTTTTTCTCTGCCAGGGCAGTCCGACTGAATACTAAACAGATTGCTTAGAAAAGTCCACTGTATTGCCTGGTGCAAGCGGTTAAACAGATCGTTGGAACATGCGAAGGTTCCGTCGGATTTCACGTCCGCATTCATTCGCAGGCCCTCAATGTCCTTTAATGAAGGTTTTCCGGGCCACCCCGTTATTTGGACGTATCTAAACCCGTGAAATGTAAATCTGGGAAACCATGTTTCAGACCCTTGGCCTTTTAGGATGTAGCTATCTTCCTGCCAGGCAGTTTTTGGCGCACCCGGTCCGCCATTTACGTGAAAGGCTTCCTTAATCTGGCCTGCTACGGTGGTAAAATAATTCAGGCGACCGTCCGCCAGCAATGCTTCTCCATACCTCATTCTAACGATATCTCCTGCTTTTCCCGAGACGGTTATTTTGGCTACTCCCGCAAAGTTTTGCCCCATATCTACAATGAAAGTATCTTTCCCCAGCTCGAATATTTTCACTGGTTTTACAATACGTGTAATTCTTATCGGGGGCTGCATCTGAGCTGCTAAACCTCCGGAAGGGCCAGCAACCAGTTTGGCTGCTTTCCACCCTGAGAAATCTGCGTCAAAAAAGTCCTTGCGTAGGAGTCTACCATCGTCATGTTCACCCAAATACACATTATTGAAAACGATTGCTCCGGTAGAGGTTTTCCAGGTATTGTCCGTTACTATCCAGTCGGATGTCCCGTCGCTATACTCCAGCAAAACCTGCGCATTAAGGCAAGGCCGGCCGGAGACAAGGACATCTCTGAGATTAAATGCACCAAATAAACGCATCGGTAATGGATTATACCATCCGTTTCCAAGCATTACGGTAAAAACATTCCTGCCTTCCCTGACTTGAGTGCTGATGTCATAAGTCGCATATAATACTTTTTTTTGATAACTTGTAAAACCTGGGTCCAGCATGCTGTTACCGATCTTAGTGCCGTTCAGATAGGCCTCATAATAACCAAGACCGCTGATATACAGGCGTGCCGAGATTACTTTTTTGTTTACATTGACTGCCTTTTTTAACAGCGGCATCGGGTCGTCCTTGTAAAAGTCAGCGTCTTCTTTAAATTGGGGACGCTCATCCCCAATCCATTCACCTTTCCAGTCCTGAGGACTGAGTGCCGCTGTTTCAAACCAGGCTACGTCGCTCCATGATGAAGGATTCCCTGCTCTGTCATACGCGCGAACTCGCCAGAAATACCTGCAGTATGAAGATAAGTGTTTCCCCGAATATAGGATCTGGATCGTTTGAGCGCTCTTGACCATTCCCGTGGTCCACATGTTTCCTTTTAAATTATTGATACCGGCTAAATTGTCACTGACGAGAATTTCATAGCCTGTTTGAACCTGATCACGGGTGCCCGATGAAAGAGACCAGCCAAGACCGGGTTTTTGAACGTCAATACCAAGGGGATCAGAATTGTATTCACAAGTTAGCGATATTGCCTTCAAATCTGAGCTGGCAAATACCTGCATACCGGAAGTAAATATCAGAAACAGTGAAAAGATTGCTTTAAAAACACGATCTGTCTTTAGGTACATTATATAAAATATTTTTAGTTAGCATTAATATTTATAATCCCCGATTTTTCCATCCAGCGATAGACAAGGTCCATCCATTTTACATCGCTCGATTTATTATTCATTCCGTAGCCATGTCCTCCTTTTTCATATAAATATACTTCTGACGGAATATGATGTCGACGTAAAGCATCGGCGAAAACAGTGGAGTTTTTATAATTAATCGGATCGTCCTTGGCCTGTACCAAATATGCAGGCGGTGTATTGTCTGTTACCTGAAATTCATTCGAATATTCGATAATCTTTTCATTCGAAGGCCGTCTGCCAATTAATTGATCCCTGGATCCAATATGCCCTATGCTGTCTGTAAAACTGATAACCGGATAAACTAATATCATAAAATCGGGGCGAAGGCTAGTAAATTTTGGGTTAGCAATATATGGTTTTGCAAAGTGCGTTCCTGCAGTAGCGGCGAGATGCCCGCCGGCAGAAAATCCCATTATTCCTATTTTATTTTTTTTTACGCCAAATTTTTTCGCATTCTCGCGTACGATCTGAATGGCACGCTGAGCATCCTGCAATGGCCCGATTTCACGATTTACCATTGTGGCGGAATCCGGAATTCGATATTTTAGCACGAAAGCGGTAACTCCCTCATCAGTAAATTTCCTGGCAACGTCAGAACCCTCATGGCTGGCGGCCTCAATCCAATACCCGCCGCCCGGGCAAATAATTACTGCCGCACCGTTCCTTTTTTTCCTCAAAGGACGGTAGATTGTTAGTGTAGGACGGCTTATTTTACTAATGATCTGAATCCCGTCTTCCATTACTGACCGCTCCTGGTCCGGTGCTGGTTTTGAATTAGGTATGGTGTCATTATATAAGGGCATAGTAACCTGTGCCGTTGCAGAAAATCCGTCAGATCCGATAACAAACAGTAATAATAAGGTCCTGGCATTTTTTAGGCTATAAAATTTCATTTTTAAACTTAAAGAGTTTGATGTTATTCAGTTAATAATAACGCTACGTTGTAAAGTCTGAATACGGCAACAGGTCGGTTATAGAATAAACTTTGCTTCATTCATCATCCCAGATCTATAATGCCATGTTCGACTCAGGCAACATAATCATTAAAGCGGCATTTTGTAATATTGATCAGTAACATGCTGGGTGTTAAAAGTTAAAATTGGTGTTGCTAAAATGAGCATACAGCTTCAGTTTGCTGTCCTGCGCTATCCTGTAAGTGCAATAGTTTAAAAAAGATAATCGATTACCGGGATGTCTGGACAATCGGCGGTAAAGCCATTATAATCAACCGGCTGCAATGTATTGCGAAAAAAAAAGTGTTTCGATGTTTAAGGCTGTGCATGACAGCACATGATAGTTGGATTTTATCTGTTCAGTAAGTTTGTTCACTCTAACCATATAAACAACAGGGATGCCGATTTTCATAGGAGTTATCTTTCATTTCATCGGAGGATTCGCGTCCGGAAGTTTTTATATTCCATTTAAAAAAGTCAAAAACTGGTCATGGGAAAGCTACTGGCTGACCGGCGGCGTCTTTTCGTGGTTGCTTGCGCCACTGATGGCCGCGTGGCTCACCGTTCCAGGGTTTTGGCTTATTATCGGAAGCACATCGGTTGCCACGCTTTGTTACACCTATTTGCTGGGTATTTTGTGGGGGATAGGCGGTCTTACATTCGGCCTGGCACTCCGTTACCTCGGTA
This sequence comes from Bacteroidota bacterium, assembly GCA_048498695.1. GTDB lineage: Bacteria > Bacteroidota > Bacteroidia > Sphingobacteriales > Sphingobacteriaceae > Mucilaginibacter. Next base: position 33,278 of record JBEHXM010000008.1, on the reverse strand, counting down.
TTTCTCTGGGCCAGTCCGTCGCCCTAGGCTTTTGTTCAGCCTTCGGAGCCCTTATTCCGCCGATTTTTAGAGACTTTTTTCTTAGTGGATCAGCAGGCACCTTCACCGAAATGATATTGACTACCGGCGGAAAGCTTGTTCTGCTAGGGGTCATTGTTTGCATAGGCGGAATATTTATATGCGGGAGAGCCGGGATGATGAAAGAACGTGAATTATCGGGTGAACAGAAGCAGGCAAGCATCAAAGAATTTAATTTGTCAAAAGGGTTGCTTGTGGCGATAATCGCAGGTGTTCTTAGTGCCTGTTTCAACTTTGGGATAGAAGCGGGGAAGCCGATGGCAAATATGGCTGTAAAATCCGGTTGTAATCCTTTATTTCAAAATAATGTGATTTTTATAGTGATACTTTGGGGCGGCATGACCAGCAATGCGATATGGTGTTTTTACCTCAATTTCAGGCACCGGACTTTTAAAGATTATACGGATAAGAGCACTCCCTTATTGAAAAACTATTTATTTTCCGGTATCGCCGGAATAACCTGGTTTTTACAATTTTTTTTTTACGGAATGGGCGCCAGCAAACTGGGAAATGGATCAAGCTCCTGGATTTTGCATATGGCTTTCATTATACTTATTTCCAATTTGTGGGGATTTGTTTTAAAGGAATGGAAAGGGGTAAGTTTTAAAACATATGTCACTTTGGGGGCAGGTATACTGGTTATTATTTTATCTGTTGTACTGGTCGGCTATGGCAATTCATTAAATATATAAACAATTACTGATAAAATGACTGAATTATCAACAGAATCTAAATTTAAACATGTAAGTTATTTGTGGGAGGAGGAAACAGCAGCCAGAATTTCCGGGGATGAGGTGGCGCTGTTAATTTATAGATCAAATCTTCTTGGCGCTGACCTCCGCCTAACCAATTATGGCGGCGGTAATACTTCCTGTAAAATGATAGATAAAGATCCGCTAACCGGCCAAGAGGTGGAGGTTATGTGGATCAAGGGATCAGGTGGTGACATTGGCACATTGAAAAAAAGCGGGCTGGCAGCCCTCTATGTCGACCGTTTACGGAGTCTTGAAGGCGTCTATCGTGGCCTGGAATACGAAGACGAAATGGTGGAGCTATTTAACCACTGCCTATTCGACCTCAATTCAAAGGCTCCGTCAATAGACACACCTTTGCACGGTTTTCTGCCTTTTAAACACATCGATCACCTGCACCCGGACGCAGCAATTGCCATCGCTGCGGCAAAAGACGGCAAGAAAATTACCGAGGAACTTTTCGGAGGAACTATTGGTTGGGTCGCCTGGCAAAGGCCGGGGTTTGACTTGGGTCTGCAACTAAAAGAGTGCCTCGACAATAACCCGGGAATTCGCGGCATTATGCTGGGTTCACATGGTTTATTTACCTGGGGTGATACCGCATTGGAAAGCTATATCAATACACTGGAAGTTATAGAAAAGTGCGCCGAATATTTAGAAGAGAACTATGGTAAAAAAGGTCCAGTTTTTGGCGGCGAAAAAATCAAGAGTCTTGATGAGCCAGACCGTAAAAAGCAAGCGGTTGCCATTGCACCTGTGTTACGAGGCTTTTGTTCCTCGGACAATAAGATGATCGGCCATTTTTCCGATGATCCGAGAGTATTGGAATACATAAATTCTAACGATCTTGAAAGACTGGCCCCAATGGGAACAAGTTGCCCAGATCACTTCCTAAGGACAAAGATCAGTCCTTTGGTGCTTCCTTTAGGAGCTCAGGACAATCTCAGCGACGTGGACTCGCTAAAAGCAAAACTGCTTCCGGTCTTTACAGACTATCGCAGTTTATACCAAGACTATTACAATACCTGCAAGCATCCAGGTAGTCCGGCTATCAGGGACGCTAATCCGGTGGTCATACTTTATCCCGGAGTTGGGATGTTCACTTTTGCCAAAGACAAGCAAACGGCAAGGGTGGCAGCAGAATTCTATATCAATGCGATAAATGTAATGAAGGGGGCTGAGGCGATTTCTGAATATACTTCGCTCTCAAGGCAGGAAGCCTTCAACATCGAATACTGGCTGCTAGAGGAGGCCAAATTACAGCGCATGCCAAAGCCAAAAGCCCTATCAGGCCGAATCGCACTAATAACGGGGAGTGCCGGGGGCATTGGCAATGCCATTGCCAGAAAATTTGCTGAGGAAGGTGCAGTGGTGATGTTAAATGATATGAATGAGATACGCTTAAAGGGGGCTGAAGCCGACTTCAAAAAGCAATTTGGTACGGATGCATACACTATAGCAGCACTGGATGTAACCAGCGCCGAACAGATAGAAAAAGCAATCGCAAAAGCTATTTTGGCCTTCGGGGGAATTGACCTAATTGTGAATAATGCCGGACTTTCCATATCCAAGACTATTGCCGATCACACTGAAAAGGATTGGAATCTGCTATATGACGTAATGGTTAAAGGACAATTCCTGGTAACCCAGGCGGCAGCGGCGATCATGAAAAAGCAAGACCTAGGCGGCGATATCATCAATATCGTGAGTAAGAATGCCCTGGTAAGCGGTCCAAACAATGCTGGATATGGAAGTGCAAAAGCTGCCCAATTACATTTAAGCAGGCTCAATGCTGCTGAACTTGGTGCAGATAAAATACGGGTAAACGTTATAAATCCGGACGCGGTAATCAGTGACAGCAATATTTGGGCAGGCGGATGGGCAGAAGGACGTGCCAAAGCCTATGGTATCGATGTTGAAGATCTGCCGGATTATTACGCCAAGCGTACGCTGCTCAATCAAACAATATTACCGGCAGATATCGCTAATGCATGTTTCGTCCTTACTGGTGGCCTTTTAGACAAATCAACGGGCAACGTAATTAATGTAGATGGCGGAGTTGCCGCTGCATTCGTCAGATAATCAATTAATAACGCATGGCCGCCTGCCGGGAAGGCCTTTTTTAAAATATAATAAAAAAGAATAAAATGCAGCTGGAAAAGTACCTGGTCGATGAGCTGAATGATGAGATGATCAGTAATCACCGTCGGCAGTTTGAAAATATAGCTTCAGATCTACGCAATGCGGAAGAAATAATATTTAAGCTCCGTGCTTATAATGTGGCCATACCCAGCTGGGCGTTAGGCAGCGGGGGGACCCGCTTCGGACGATTTTCCAGCGGCGGGGAGCCGCGAAGTCTGGAAGAAAAAATATCAGATGTAGGATTGATAAATACGCTCAACCGCTCCAGCAATTCTATTTCTTTACATATTCCATGGGATATTCCTGAACACCCATCGGATATTAAAGCCCTGGCTGCCCAAAACGGATTGCATTTTGCTGCAGTAAATTCTAATACTTTTCAAGATCAGAAAGATCAGAAACATAGCTATAAGTTTGGCTCGCTTCATCATACCGATAAACATGTCCGCAGGCAGGCCGTGGAGCATAATATAGAAGTGATAAAATATGGTTCGGCTCTTGATTCTAAAGCATTGTCAGTTTGGTTATCAGACGGGTCAAATTTCCCTGGCCAGCTTAACTTCCGCAAAGCGTTCCAAAATACATTAGAAAGTTTGGAGGAAATATACCAGGGACTGCCCGATGACTGGAAAATATGGATAGAATATAAACCTTACGAGCCTAATTTTTATTCAACAACTATTGGTGACTGGGGGCAGTCCTATCTTTTAGCATCCAAATTGGGTAATAAAGCAGCTACTTTAGTCGACCTAGGACATCATTTACAAGGTGCAAATATAGAGCAGATTGTTTCGCTGCTACTAATGGAAGACAAATTAGCGGGCTTTCATTTTAATGATTCTAAATACGGTGATGACGATCTCACGGTAGGCAGCATCAATCCTTATCAGCTCTTCCTGATTTTTAATGAGTTGGTCGAGGGAATGGACGCTAGGCAGATGAATCATGCAGCGGATCTGGGATGGATGATCGATGCATCCCATAATATAAAAGATCCTATAGAGGACTTGTTGCAATCAGTTCAGGCTATCAAGATTGCGTACGCCCAGGCGCTCCTGGTGGATAAAGCCGCGCTGGTACTGGCTCAACAGGCAAATGATGTAACCTTGGCGCAGGAAATTCTTCAGCAAGCCTACCGATCAGATGTAAGGCCACTCGTAGCAGAAGCTAGCTTACTCAATGGAGGCTCTCTAAACCCAGTTTACACTTTTAGAAGGCTAAAAGTCCGGGAAAAGCTAATCAGGGAAAGAGGGCTGAAAACCACAGCTACCGGCTTATAGCAGAAAGTAATCAACATGAACTCCATCCCAGTAATAGCTATCTTTGACGTAGGAAAGACTAACAAAAAACTCTTCCTGTTTGACGAAAACTACCGGATAGTTTACGAACGCTCGGCCAGATTTACCGAAACTGTTGATGAGGAAAGCGATCCTTGCGAAAATCTTGAAACCTTGCGGCTTTCTATATTCGAGTCGCTTCGTGAGATTTTTAAAATGTCCCGCTTTACAATTAAAGCAATCAATTTCTCTGCGTATGGTGCAAGTTTCGTACATGTCGATGAAAAAGGGATGCCGGTTGCGCCGTTGTATAATTATCTGAAAGACTACCCTGAAACTCTCAAACAACAATTCTACAGGGAATACGGTGGTGAAGCTAAAATCGCCAGAGAAACATCATCACCTATATTAGGTAATCTGAATTCAGGCATGCAGCTGTATCGTATTAAATATCAGAACCCCGGGTTATTTAGCCGAATAAAATTCAGTATGCACCTGCCTCAATATTTAAGCTTTTTGATTACCGGGAAACCGTTTACAGATATAACCAGCCTGGGCTGCCACACAGGATTATGGGATTATCAAAAATGCAACTACCACGATTGGGTTTATAAAGAAAAGCTGGTTGAAAAATTTGCTCCACTTGTCCCATCTGACATGGTTATTCCAAATGTTGAAGTTGAAAGTGACTTCGTCATCGGGGTCGGGTTACATGATAGTTCGGCTGCATTGATACCATATCTTGTGAATTTTAATGAGCCATTTGCGCTAATCAGCACGGGTACCTGGTGCATAAGTCTTAATCCGTTTAACAACACACCCATCACCGATCAGGAGCTGGCAGATGATTGTCTTTGTTATATGCAGTATAAAGGTATTCCCATAAAATCTTCGCGGTTATTCGCAGGCCACGAGCACGATGTACAGACCAAGAGGATTGCGGCACGATTTCACATGAATACTTCTGTTTTCAAAAGCATGAGCTTTGACGGTGAAATCATTACGAAGCTTAAGAACGGCAAACTACCCGAGGCAGCACCTGCATCGGGAAATCAATCGGCTTTTGCAAGCAGAGATATCAGTTCATTCAAGAACTATACCGAGGCTTATCACCAGCTGATGCTCGATATCATCGACCAGCAGGGTCGGTCAACCAGACGCATCCTGGAAGGAACAAAGGTACGCCGGATATTTGTTGACGGCGGGTTCAGCAAAAATGCTGTTTACATGAACTTGCTTGCAATGTCATTCCCTGAACTTGAAGTATTTGCTGCATCAATGGCGCAGGCGACGGCTGTGGGAGCCGCTATCGCTATTCATAAAAGCTGGAACAGCAAGCCTTTGCCTGCTGACATCATTGAACTAAAATATTATTCAAATCCACATTCGATAACTCTATGACGGTCGGCTTGTTTATTCCATGTTATGTTGATCAATTTTATCCAAATGCTGCTATTGCAACTATGGAACTCCTGGAAAAACTTGGTGTAACGGTTGTTTACCCGATAGACCAAACTTGTTGCGGACAGCCTATGGCAAACTCGGGGTTTGAGCGTCTTACTAGGAGCTGTAACGAGTTGTTCGTAAAAAACTTTGCAGCTTTTGACTACATCGTCGCCCCATCCGGCAGTTGCGTCCTGCACATTCGCGAACATTTGCATGATGCAAATAATGAACAGACAGCAACAGATATTCGATATAAAATTTATGAACTTACCTCTTTCCTTACCGATGTTTTAAAAGTTAAGCATTTAACAGCAAGATTTGAATTTAAGGTAGGCGTGCATCAAAGTTGTCACGGACAGCGTGGCTTACATATCAGTTCGATGACTGAACTGGTAACTGCAGAGTTTTCAAAGCCGCGTAGCTTGCTGAATATGGTTCAGGGAATTGATATCATTCCGCTTAACCGCCCTGATGAGTGCTGCGGGTTTGGCGGAACTTTCTGCGTAAGCGAAGAAGCGGTGTCAGCCAAAATGGGCAAGGATCGGGTGACTGATCATTTAGTGAATGGTGCTGAGTACATCACGGGCGTAGATATGTCCTGCCTGATGCATATGGAAGGAATTTTAAACCGTTTGGGCAGTAAAGTGAAGGTGATACATATTGCCGAAATATTAAATGCAGAGTAATATGCATGAAAAAAGAGAAGTCCATTCAAAATTGGCCGAAGCGTTTAATAACGATGAACCCCGAGTAGACTGGCATGACAAGACCCTATGGTGGATACGCCAAAAACGCGATAATGCAGCTCACCAGCTGCCTGAATGGGAGAGTCTGCGTGAGACGGCATCTCAAATAAAAAACCATGCGCTGTCAAATCTAAATAGCTATTTACAGCAGTTCGAGCAAAATGCAACTGCAAACGGCATTAAGGTGCATTGGGCAGCAGACGCTGCAGAGCATAATCGCATTGTTCGGAGGCTAATGGCTGAGGCAAACGCATCGCGTATAGTCAAGAGTAAGTCAATGCTCACGGAAGAATGTGGCCTCAATGAATATCTGGCCGACCATGGGATCGAAGTAATTGACTCAGACCTGGGTGAACGTATTGTCCAATTAGCACAGGAATCGCCGAGTCACATCGTGTTGCCGTGTATCCACAAAAAAAAGGAAGAAATAGGCAATCTTTTTCACGAATATCTGGGTACTGCGGCTGGTACCGTGGACCCCCAAATGTTGACGGAAGCTGCCAGGCAGCATTTACGGGACGTATTTTTGACCCGCAAGGTTGCGCTGACGGGTGTAAATTTTGCCGTAGCAGAAACTGGTGAATTTGTTGTTTGTACGAATGAGGGGAATGCTGATTTAGGTGTAGCCCTGGCGGAACTACATATTGCGAGCATGGGAATAGAAAAAATAATTCCAGAAAGAAAGCACCTCGGAATCTTTTTACGGCTGCTTACACGGAGTGCCACAGGTCAGCCATTAACCACATACAGCAGCCATTTTAAAAAACCAGATGAGGGGAAAAAGGTTCATTTAATACTAGTAGATAACGGCCGCACCATTCAACTTGGACGGCCAGACTTCCGAAATTCATTAAAATGCATACGGTGTGGCGCCTGTATGAACACCTGCCCTGTGTACAGGCGTAGTGGCGGCCATAGTTATCATAGCGCGATCGCAGGGCCAATCGGTTCCATCCTGGCGCCGAATCTAGACATGAAGAAGTATGCTGACTTACCTTTTGCCTCGACACTTTGCGGCTCCTGCACTAATGTATGTCCTGTTAAAATCGATATCCATCAGCAACTCTACAAGTGGCGTCAGGTAGTAACTAGGGAAGGATATGTTACGAACAGCAAAAAAGTCGGCATTCGGGCAGTGGCCTTAACGCTGTCATCACCGGGCTTATATAATATGGCAGGAAAAACGGGCCGATGGGTATTAAAGCACGCTCCTTTCGCTGTAAATAACAGCCTAAACCCGTGGTATCGGCAGCGTGAAATGCCTATGCCTCCAGATCAGTCTTTTGGGGAATGGTATAACGAAAACAGAAGAAACAAATAAAGTAAATGAGCAGCAGGGAAAAAATATTATCAGCTATAATGCATAATCAGCCGGCTTATGAGTCTTTGCCGGATATCAGCGTATTTGAAAAGCAGGTTACAGGGTCAATTGAGAAATTTGCAGCCATGCTTTCATTGGCCTCCGGTAAATTTTTTAAGGTTAACAGCTATCCTGAAATCATTAGTCTGATAAAAGAACAGCACGGAACGCTTGGCAAAATCTTCACGATCGTACCAGAATTAGCATCATTTTATGATCCAGAGATAATTAAGGCAACAAATTCACATACGCTGCACGACGTTGAAGTTGCGATTTTGAAAGCACATTTCGGTGTTGCGGAAAATGGTGCGATTTGGATCACTGAGCAGCAAATGGGTGTGCGGGCGTTACCTTTTATATGCCAGCATCTGGCAATTATTGTTAATGAAGGCAACATTGTTCCAACTATGCATGAAGCGTATGAATTAATGGGCAAAATAGACTACCGCTATGGAACCTTCATTGCGGGGCCATCGAAGACAGCTGATATCGAACAATCATTAGTCATTGGTGCACATGGGCCAAGAACAATGACCATATTTCTTTTGGCAAATGATATTTCTGGTAGCCGATCTTAATATTGCAGATTTAAATATCGAGTCCGTCCAAATATTTAAAACTTTCTGCTGCACAATTCATGGGTTGTTCATTATGATCAACTTCGACAACAAAATATTTGACGCCCGATGTTTTTGCCGATGAAAGTAACGATTGAAAGTCCAGCGTGCCGTATCCGGGGCAAGTCATACCCCGGAGGGGCGTTTTATCCATATCTTTTATGTGTAATAGATCAAAACGCCCCGCATATTGTTTAAAGAGCCTAATGACGTCGCCGCCGCCTTTAGTGGCCCAGTATAAGTCTAAAAGCATGGTGACTTTGCCGGGGTCAGTTTGTTCAAGTAAGATTTCATAACCGCAGGTACTTTTTGTTACCTGAATAAATTCTTTATTGTGATTGTGGAAGGCAAATGTTAGACCCTGGGAGCTGCATTTTTCCCCAAGCTCGTTCAGTTCTGCGGCAGTCCGCTTAAAATCATCCAGCTTTTTATTATCCCCATTATCCATCCACGGCCAGTAACAAATAAGGTATCTCTTTTCATAAAACAGCGCATCGTCCACCATTTTTTTAAACTTGTCGGCTTTTTTTAAATTCGCCATAGCATCGCCTCCAGATAACGGTTTGATACCTATTTCCTTTAAGAAAGGTTTTATTCTTTCTCTTGGTACATCGGCGATTGTATTAAACTCTAAATATTTATACCCTATATTCGCCAGGCTTATTAATGTACTCTGCCAATCACGATTCAAGTCGCTTTCGATTAAGTTCGTGATAAGTCCAAGTTGCAGCCCATTTCCTTTACCAGTGCCGAAGTTTAAATTCCTTGTCAAAAAAGACGAAGCAGTGGCCGCTGTCATTTTCAAAAATATTCTCCTGTTAATCACGCTGTTCAATATTATTTTAAAGCTAATACCCTGGTCACGGCACTTACAGTTCTTTCAAGATTTCGACTGCCCAATGCTAAGGCGTCCTTTTCACCGCAGACTTCAGGAAGGATGCCGAACACTGAGGTAATCCCCAGTTCATACAAGTCGGCGTTGTCTTTTACCCTTCCAGCAAAAGCTATTACTGGTACGCCATGCCTTTTTGCAAGTCTTGAGAGTCCCGACAGGGTTTTCCCGTTGATAGTTTGTTTGTCAATACTGCCTTCTCCTGTGAAAATATAGTCAGCCTCTTTGATTTTTTCGGCAATTCCGGAGTAGTCTATCACCAGGTCAATACCCTTTACCAATCTCGCGTTAAGCAAAGCCATTAGCCCAGCACCGGTTCCTCCTGCAGCTCCGCCGCCCGGTAAGAATTCCACATCTTGCCCGGTAGCTTCTTTAAGTTTTTTTGCATAGTGCCTCATATTTTCGTCCAGGATCATAGCCATGTCCCGTGAAGCCCCTTTCTGCGGTCCGTAGACCATGGAGGCGCCATCGGCACCGGTCAGGGTATTATTGACATCACAGGCAACTTCAATATCTATATTGGCGACCATTGCCGCCAACTGGCTGGCATCGATTTGATCGATTTTTGAAAGTTCCCCCCCTCCAAAACCTACAGGTTTGCCGAATTTATCAAGAAACTTTGCACCCAGGGCCTGGGCAATTCCTACACCCCCATCATTAGTGGCCGAACCGCCAATCCCTATAATCAGTTTATTAATACCTTTTTTTAAAAGAATGTTAATGAGTTCACCTGTGCCATAAGTTGTCGTGACCATGGGGTTCCTTTGATCGTGCGGCACTAAATCCAGACCGCTTGCTGATGCCAGCTCCACCAATCCCGTCTTTCCATCACCGGAAATAGCATATTCAGCGAGAATGGCGTCGCCTAGCGGACCGGTCACTTCAGCCCTGTAAAGAATGCCATTAATCGCATTCCTTAAAATATTCAGCGTTCCTTCTCCACCATCTGCCATCGGGATTTTCCAGCAGGAAGCGAATGGTAAAACGCTGAGTATTCCCCTTTCCATAGCATCACAGGCTTCCTGTGCCGACATGCTTTCTTTAAATGAATCGGGTGATAGGAGAAATTTCATATCATTTATCCAGTAAGTAAAATATTAGTGAGGATACGGTAACCAGTGAAAGGCCAATCAGGCTTTCATAAGGGATGAGTTTGATCCGCTGACGAATATTCATATGTACGCTTGCACTAGAGGCATGAAAAAAGCTGCCGTGGGGCATATGGTCTAATACTGTTGCCCCGGCATTAATCATTGCTGCCGCCGCTAAAGGTGTTATGCCAAATGACAGGATGACGGATCCGAAAACAGCAGAAGCAACAGCAGCGCCCGAAGTGGTTGAAGCGGTTGCCCCGCTCATTAATATGGCGGATATCGGCGGAAGCAGAAATCTGGAGATGCCGGCAGACTGCAGGCCGCGAATGATCAAATTTTTAAGTTCTGAGTTAGCTATGATACCTGCGATACATCCTGTACATAACAGAATGACCGCGACGGTCAGAGTTTGTTTTAATCCGCCGGATGCGTAATTATTGACCTTGCGGATTTTTCCCATAAAAAACGCACCCGCAATTCCCCCGGCCGGTAAAGCAATGAGCGGGTCAACTGCGATTCCGAAAACGGGCTTTACGGCAAGCAGGACAAGGGCCACCATCGGACCGGAAATGGCAGATAGAAACGTCGGCAATTTTTGTTCAGTGCCGACAGTTTCAGTAATGAGAACAGAATCTTTCTTATTTTTTAATGATAGGGCTAACAAAACAGTAACAATAATGCCAATTATTGATGGTGCTAAGCCCGCAAACATGACAGAAGTAAGTTCGATTTTAAATGCGCCGGAAACAGCAAGGCTATTAGGATTCGGAGATACAATATTACCTGATTTCCCCCCGCCAATCATGGCCAGTAATAAGGCAGGTTTAGAAACTCCGGTTTTAATGCCTAAACTGAGTGCGATTGGTGCAATCGTTATTACAGCTACATAAATAAATACGCCAGACGCCGTTAAAATATAAGTAGAGATGGCCAGCGCCCAGAGCATCCTTTTTTCCCCAAGTATTTTGATGATTGTTTCAGCAATCGTTACCGATGCACCGGATTCCATTAACACTCCTGCCAGCATTCCGGCCGCAAGTATCCGCAGCACTGCGGGCAACATGTCTTTGGCACCGCTGAACATGAGCTCCACCGAGTGCTGGATGCCGCCGCCCCCAATAATTCCTCCGGCAATCGCTCCCCCTAATAGGGCGTACACGGGATGGACTTTCCTTAATATCAAAAAGACTGCAATAATAAGTCCCGCCAGCGCACCAAGTAAACTAATCGGCGCCATCTTAAAAATTTAGAGATTTAAGCTGAGAAACAGCATGGGCCGCCGCCCTCGCTGTAAGAGCCATGTAAGTTAATGAGGGGTTTTGGCAAGCTGAAGAGGTCATACAGGCTCCATCAGTTACATAAACATTTAGAGCATCCCATACCTGATTATAACGATTTAATACTGAACTTTGGGGATCCCGACCCATTCTGGCGGACCCCATTTCGTGCACACCGCCGCCCATTACATAATCGTGATTAAATGTCTTGGCGTCTTTGATGCCAGCTGCTTCGAGAATTTCTACACCATCCTGTAACATGTCGGCCTGCATTCTAATCTCATTATCCCTGATCTTACAGTCCATTGCCAGCACGGGTAATCCCCAGTTATCTTTACAGCTCTTATCCAGAAAAACTCGGTTTTGATGATAGGGTAGTATTTCGCCGAAAGCTCCCATACCAACTTTCCATGATCCGGGCTCAGTTAAAATCTCTTTATAAGCTGCACCTATTGATAATTCGCCAATGTCCCTTGACCATCCATCTCTGCCTGCAGACCCCTGATAGCCAAATCCGCGGAGGTAATCACGCTTATCTCCAAAAAGGTTTCGAAAGCGTGGAATATAAAAGCCATTTGCCCTGCGCCCAAAATAATATCTGTCGTTGAATCCTTCGACAGTACCATAAGCGCCCACTCCCAACTGGTGATCCATTATATTGTGGCCGAGCTGATTACTACTGCTTCCCAAACCTTCGGGCCAGACGTCGGTTGCCGAATTCATTAGAATCCAGGCCGAATTTAAGGCTGAAGCATTTAAAAAGATTACTCTTGCGTGGTAAGTGTAAGTCTGACGATTTAGAGAATCAATGACCTCCACTCCGGTTGCTTTTTTGGTATCTTTATCATATAAGATACGACTAACAATAGAAAAGGGGCGTAATGTTAGGTTTCCAGTCGCCATTGCGGCCGGCAATGTTGAGGATTGGGTACTGAAGTACCCTCCAAAGGGACATCCCAGATTACATTTATTGCGGTACTGGCAATTGGTACGATTGCCGTGGGGCAGCGTTAAATTAGCAGTTCTGCCAATAATCAGCTTTCTGCTTTCATGGTAATGAGATTTCAAACGGGTAGCCATATCCTTCTCCACGCAATTTAATTCCATCGCCGGAAGGAAGTCGCCATCGGGAAGCTGTGGCAGATGATCCAGGTTACCTGATATACCTGCAAATTTCTCGACATAAGCGTACCATGGGGCTATATCTTTATACCTTATTGGCCAGTCGGTTGCAATTCCTTCTTTTGCATTTGCGTCAAAATCCAGATCGCTCCAGCGGTAACTTTGCCGGCCCCACATGAGTGACCTGCCCCCGACGTGGTACCCCCGGTACCAGCTAAATGGCTTTATCTGAGTATAGGGGCTCTCCTTTTCGTTAGCCCACATCTGAACATCGATTTCGCTTATAGCATGCTGTTTAGATAATAACGGGTATTGCTTATCCAAGTAGGTTTCATGCGCCCCTCGATGCGGGAATTCCCAAGGAGCTTTGGTGGCATTTTTATAGTCTTTTATGTGCTCAATGTTTCTGCCTCTTTCCAGCAAAATCGTTTTCAGTCCTTTTTCAGTCAGCTCCTTGGCGGCCCAGCCTCCGGAAATACCAGAGCCAATCACAATTGCATCATACGTGGTTGTCGACATCCTTTAATAATTGATCAAGCCTAACTACCCTCGATAATAGCGAATGGGCAGACCTGAAATACTTAATAAAATTAGGACTTTAAAATATCGGAAGTATCCTGCAGTACCTTGCTTTAATCCAAGATAATCCTGATCTTACTTACCGGAACTCTGTTGGATGATTAACCATCAATGCTAAAGAGAATTGCGTATAATAAGAGCAAATGGATTTTTAACATTAATTAAATTCCGGTCCAGAATTAATGATGCGGCGGTTCTGCCCATCAGTTCATGATCGGTAGACATTACTGTGATACCATCAAGCAGTATTTCCTTTAATGGTGTGTCATTGTAGGATATGATGCCAACATCCTGACCAACTTTAAGGTAATTCTGTTTACATATTTTGATAAGGTTTGATAGGTCAGTTTCTTCGATAACAATATAAACTTCTCCAACATTGATTTGGTGGTTAGGTTCTATGCCATATATAACGGCATAATCGAACGATTTCGATATACAGAAGAGTTTAAATCCTTTCTGAATTTCATGCGGCATGTTAGAGATCGCAGGTAAGCAAAGAATCAATTTCTGATATTTTCGCAATAAATTGTAACCGTCAAAAAGCGCTTGGAATATATCCCTTTCGTAGTCCTGAAACACTGCTGAGTAACCGCATTTAGCATCCGGCAGTCGCTTATCCAGAAGAATTACTTTGTTTTTCGGCAGTCTTGTGATCGAATCAACGGCCTTGTCCAGGTCGTTGTAAAAATGACAGGCTATAAGAAAATAGTCATAGTTAGCGCTGTTGGAGGAAATAATATCGCAAAGAAGGTCTGCATTTGAATGGTGAATACTCAGATCGATCGTCGCGTCAGGTCCCAGAGTTTGAATAATAGAATTAAATATTAATTTCTTGTAGTTGCTTAATTTGTTAAATATCACCAGTATACGCAAATTTTTTTGAATGTCCGTGCGGTTTATGTAATAACCTTTGCCCTTCACTGAATGAACAATATTTTTCTTCATCAGCTCTTTGTAAGCTTTTTCGACGGTATCGCGTGAGAGCAAATGTTCTTCGCTAAGCTGGTTAATCGACGGTACCTTATCCCCTCTTCTTAAATCTCCCAGCTTGATAGAATTGATTATAAAGTCAGAAAGTTGGATATACAAAGGCTTATCCTCCTGGAAACACAGTTTTGCATCAAGTTTCATGTTTTTTTAGATTTATTTTGGCGAGCAAAAGGTAACTATTTAAATTTTTGTAAACAAATTTATTTATTAATGTAAACATTATTAATTGATTTAATAAAGCACAGATAAGAAACGGATGATCGGAAATTTACTGCAGCGATCAATGTGACCATCAAAAATGTAAACACACCTTTTTGGAATAACGCTGTTGATTGATGGTCTTAAAATGATTTTGCAAACAATTACAAGGCTGTTTTTTCGAGGCGACGCTTCAGACAGCACAGGATAGTTTCCGCAATTTGAAAAATCAATTTTGGAAATATACTTGCATTCATGACTACAAGAAGGGACTTCCTCGGAAAATCAGCCATAGCTGCAGCCAGCTTTTTTATCGTACCAAGACACGTTTTAGGACGAGGCTTTATTGCTCCTAGTGATAAGCTTAATATAGCAGGAATCGGCGTGGGGGGGAAGGGAGAAGAAGATCTTTTCGAATTTTCGAAAAGTAAAAATGTAAACATTCTGGCATTATGTGATGTAGACGACCGTCAGGCTGTTAAATCCCGAGCCCGCTTTCCCAAAGCAAAATATTTTAAAGATTTCAGAAAAATGCTTGAAGAGGAAAGTAAGCACATCGACGCGGTTTCTGTTTCAACACCTGATCATACGCATGCAATTGCGGCCTTAACCGCGATGCAGATGGGAAAGCACGTTTATGTTCAAAAGCCGCTGACGCATGATATTTATGAGGCTCGGGTTCTTACCGAGGCTTCCAAAAGATATAAAGTTGTCACGCAAATGGGCAATCAGGGGTCATCAGGCGACGGCGTCAGGCAAATGATAGATTGGTACAAGGCAGGGCTCATTGGCGAAGCTACAGAGATCCATTGCTGGACTAACCGTCCGATTTGGCCGCAAGGCCTCGGGAAGCCTTCAACCGCTGATATGGTCCCGAAAGAGCTGGATTGGAAATTATGGCTCGGCGCTAATGCTTATGAAGAATATCATAAAGAATTCGTTCCTTTTAACTGGCGGGGATACCCGTCTTTCGGTACCGGTGCGCTTGGTGATATGGGCTGCCACCTTATAGATCCTGCCTTTAAAACTACAGGTCTGGGGTATCCTTCCGAAGTAGAATGCAGCGTCGCCTCCATTTACGAGAAAATGTGGACAGCTTCCTACCACCCCGATAGCTTTCCCGTTGCAAGCACATTAAAGCTCAAATTTCCTGGAAAGGACGGGAAGAAGGATGTAATTCTGCATTGGATGGATGGCGGTATCCAACCTGACAGGCCGGAAGAACTTGGGCCAAATGACCCAATGGGGGACTATGGTGGAGGCGCGATCATTACAGGTACCCGTGGTAAAATGATGTGCAGTACGTACGGGAATGACCCAAAACTGCTATCACCTAATACCAACATACAAGTACCGGAAACAATTGCACGTGTTCCGGAGGGACATTATTTGCAATGGGTCAATGCTTGTATTGCAGGCTATGGCAAGAATACCTTAAGCTCCCCGTTTGAATATGCAGGGCCGCTTACAGAGACCATTTTAATGGGCAATCTTGCAATTCGCTCCTACTTTGTTAAAGACAACCGCGGTGAATTTTCAGGCAGAAAAAAATTATTATGGGATGCCGTACGCATGAAAGTTACGAACTTTGAACCGGCCAACGAGTTTGTCCGGCGTGAATATCATAACGATTATAAATTTGAATTGTAACAGAAAGTGTGGAAAGCCCGAAAGTTAAACAGGTATGGGGAGTAAAACGCTTCTGTTGAACTTCCCAGCATACAATCAGCGTCACAAAGCGTCACCGCCTGCTTGCAGCGTGATCACACTTTTTGCAGGTAAGTCGATATAAGATGTATTAGTCAGAGTAACGTCCCCTATTAATGAACAATTCTCCATTACGGAAGCTGATGTCCGGTACATTTTATAGGATGTGGGTATTCCAGCGCTTTGTATGTTAATTCTTTTAGCATCTCCAGAATTAATGATTACAAATGTGAATGTTCCCTTACCAACATGCTCGTAGGCAGTAACATAAACATCTCCATTATCGGAGTTACTCTTTACTCTAACAGCGCCTGGCCGGATGTAACGATAAAATTGCTTCGATACAGCATATTTTTTACCGCCCGTAAGTCCTCCCATTAGATTATACTGGCTTGCAACGCTTTCACTTCCCTGCCACCAAACCCATGCGCTTATATTTCCATAATATAACGCGGAGTACATATCCATTGCCAGGTTGATAGCGCCAGGTATATTATTACTAGTTTCCCAGGTATCCGCATAGCCGGAAGTTTCTGTCATCCATGTTTTTTTGTTCATCGGGATTGCAAACTGGGTTAAATGGTTAGTCCACATTTTTGCTAATTCCGAACCTGAGGAAGCAACGACTCCGTTTGTATATCCATGTACTGCCAGCAGGTCAATATTTGCTTTCGCGCTAGGGCTGGCTTCAATGGCTGCATGATAAAAATAGGGCCAGTTGCCGTCTTTTCCTTCAAACTCCAGCATATTTTCCGAACCATATATTTTCAGGTCCGGGAATGCTGATTTTACAATTGGAACAGTATTTACCAAAAGTTGGTTATACCATAGCGTTGTATAGGTGCAAGAGTTATATGGTTCATCAAACATCGGTTCATTTTGCAGACTTAAAGCATACAAGTTCACACCTGAGTTTTTATATAATTGGATATTTGTCTTCAGCCAGGTTGCGTACTCGCCATATTTGTTTGGATTAAGTGTGCCCCCATTTTCTGTGGTAACACTTCCTGGACCGCGCATAGCTGCCGTATCCCCGGGCCATGAAAAACTTGCTAACCATTTTAAATCTGCCGGCGGACTCCAAACGGTGGCTATAAATTTGAGGTCTACATGATATTTATCTGCTTTTAACTTCAAACCTTCAACTACCGGTTTTTGCTTATTCCAGTCTGCTGCCTGTCCAACTGCCGGCGTGGCAGGAGGAACTATTTCATTTCGCCAGATTGTAATGCCCAAATCACTGATCACCTTTTCGCCCCAGGCATCAGTCCATACCGCTCCGGCATCCGCCCACCAGTTATCAGCAGCGCCGAAAAAGCCAAAGCCGTCAATTGTTTGATATTTAACAGACTCATCGACTGTGATATTGACCTTGGTGGCTTCCGTTAGTGGGGTAGTCGGAGCAGATGGCTTAATGTCGGCGCCATTTTTTTTGCCGCAGGAGATCGTCGCTGCAGCCATAATGAACAAGATTGTGGAAGCCTTGAATTTCATAGCATCGTTTATTTTGATAAAAAGACACCCGATTCACCCTATGCCAATATGGTATGAATGATTCGATATCTTAAAGATAAATTTTTACAGCAGGTCGGCTGTCCTGCGGTGTCTGCTAACGAAGCTGTACGACTAGTCAGGGCTGAACTATATTGCAGATAGCCGAATCCAACAAATCCTGGTATTTTAACAAGCCCTACCGAGGCAACGCGGGAAAAATTGTTATCCGCAGCTTTGTACAGCCATATGGCACAAGAGTTACTATTTCTGTCGCTTCATTGTCTGTCGACTTTCTTTCGGTAGCATCGGGCAGCTCGGGCGTACGGACTATATCTCCCTTAACTTTGTATTTCGGGTCAAATTTCCATTCAAGACTGCCCTTTTGATCTGTTTGTGAATACCATTTTTCGGTCTCAATTTCGCTTTGCCGCGTTAACTTCCATGAATTAATCTTTTTTGCCGGAATTCGAAGCTCTATTGGTGCCGAATCCACCGACCATGGGTCTGGAGAGTCCTTATGGAAGATTACTTTGATTTCTCTTTTTAATTTAACTGTGTCCTGGCTCAAACCATAATTCCAGTCACTAGCAGGATAAAGATTGTATGCCGGTAAATTTGGAGTGGATGCTTTGTCAGTAGTATCGATTTTCCAATTTTCCATAATTTTTAAAGCATATAGAAGAGGGCCTCTTTCAACTGCCAGGCCATTGTCAGGCCACGCTGAAATATGAACAGACTGCGGTAACTGGAGAACAATTTTGTCGCCGTCACAGAAAGTCCGCTCAAGGGTGACAAAACTGGCGGATGTCAGATTCCCTGTATACCGCTTATTATTTATCCAAATACTGGCACCTTTGCACCAACCAGGAATTCTGAGCTGAAACGGGAACCGGACAGTTTTTGATGTATGAAATAAAAACTCTACCCTTCCTTCAAAAGGATAAGATGTATTTTCTTCAATCGAAATCTTAGTCTCGGTCGGGCCAACACGACAGGATACCGTTGAGGGACCGTAAAAAGCGGCTACAAGCCCACGTTTTTGATTGGTCATCCACATCCTTGTGATATAATCAGGCATTATCCGGTTCACATTTGCTGGACAGCATTCGGTGAATGCGTTTGGAGCATACTGCATAGACTTACTTCCCCCTTCGTAAAGCGAATGGCTGCTATTATTTGTTACTATAGTTTGATTCGCCGATGAAAAATATTGCAGGGCTTTGAAATCTTTGGTAACCACCGATGGGGCCGCATTCAGGCAGGCCCGCTCAATCTGATCCGCATAAGTGGCTCTTCCGGTAGCCATCAGCAGATAACCATTACTCCATGTATAGTCTGCTATATCACAAGTTTCATGGACTTCCATTACGCGTATTTTCCGTAGCCCCTCAGAGGAGACATTGACGCCATCGGGCATCATGTGGTATTTATTCAGTTTGAGATAAGCTGCCACAGAGGAAGAAAGGTAGGCAGGCTTCCCTGTATACATATACAACATGGCGCCAAGTTTCGCGCGTTCGTTGAAGGTTACCCCATGCTCCCATGAAGGCTGATCTTTCAAAAAACTGGCCGGAACGGTTTCCGAACCGGCGTTTATCTTGTTTGCGTTTGCATAAATAGCTTCAGCAAGATGAAGTAGTTTTCTATTCCCGGTAGCGTCGTATACCCAAAGCATGTCTTCAATATTGATTGATTCGCGAATACCGGTATAGGGGAAGCTGCTGTTTAAATAATGCCTCTCGACAGCCTTTACTATTCTGTAGTCACCAGTGGCGGAGTAATAGGCTTTCAATGCGCGAAAGAAAACAGCGTGCGCCCAGCGATCTCCCTGTTTGCTGGCCCGCATAAACTCGGGCCCTAAATAGCCGTCTTGTGCTGGATGATCCAGCACATACCTGATCCTAATCAGCGCTTTATTTATTAAAAATTTATCCTGAAGTAAATATCCGCATCTCACCATGCCATCAACCCAATAACCATTTTGCTCATAAGGATACCATAGCTCCGCATTCGGTCTTATCGAATCACATTTTGCCTGCGACCAGGCACCAATATTAAACGGATAGCCAATCTCATCGAGATGTCCCGTTAGTCCGTCACGCTGGTTGATAAGATATTGTTTGAGCCAGCCTCCCGGCCGGATAGCTGTGATTGGCAATTCATTATACCGGGAAAACCGCTTTGCCTGTCCCTTTGAAGAATTAGATGGACTGATTCTGGCTACCGCTCCGGCCTGGAATTGAATAACCAAAAAAAATACGGCAGCGATTAGGCATGCAATCCAAGGCCTTGACTGTAAATACGGATTCATAATACAATTTTTGAAATTTGACGATAACGGAATTAAATGGCGATTTCAAATAAAACCATCATAATTTTGTGAAGCATTCGGTGCTCCCTGATCGATTGCTTCTAACCTGGCGGCTGTGTCCGAATCATTCTTAGCTTTAACCTTATATTCCACTACTGTAATAATTAATGTTGAGATCAAAACCAACATGCCACCTAAAATCGCTCCGCTGTTCAATTTTTCACCCAGCCAAATTGCAGCGATGGGCAAACCCATAAATGTGATCAGGTAATTTGATAACGCTACCTGCGTAGCCTCGAGCATCTTTAAAGCCTTGAAAAATAGTATCATGGATAGAAAATAATGGAAAATCGCCAGGATGGCAAGTCCGGTCCATGTTTTGCCCGTGAAATGGCCAATTTCACCGAAGGTTGCACGCTCAGATAAAAAAACAAAAGGCGTTAATATAATAAGTAAAGAAAGATTCGCGTAAAATAAGAGTTGCGCCTCCGTATACCTGTCCCCGATTTTTTTGCAAATAATGTTATAATATGCGCTCCCAATTAATGACAGAAAAATTAAAAAGTTCCCCAATGCATATTTGGAACCGAAATTTAATTGTTTGATATCGGATGTTGAACACAAAATAACTCCTACAATGGCGATGAAAAAACTTAGCCATCTTATTGGAGTCATTTTTTCTTTTAGGATAAAAAAAGCAAATAAAGCGGTAATTACTGGCAGGCAGAGCGATAAGATAGCTGAGTTGCTAGCCAGGGAGTACTGCGTTCCCCAAGTCATAAATACTTGAGCGGGAAAGGCGCCGAACAGCCCTAACTGAGCGAATACGAAAAGGTCTTTTCGCTCACGTTTTCCACCTTTCCCCTTATCTCTATACACAAAAGGAACCAAAAAAAGAGTGGAAATCAACATAGGGCCAAATACGGCAAAGTAGGGCCCGACCTGATCCTGAATCAGTTTAACTGCAGTAAATTGCATTGCCCACATAGTATTACAGGCAAACAACAGAGACCACGCGATTATGGCTTTTTTCATATTTTAAAGTTTAATTGTTGCCTTCTCATGAACGCCCTACTACAGGATTTATAAAAGTTAGTTCATCGTCATTTTTTGGCCTTAAGAATTCAAAGTCACATCCCTGATCAGCCTGCAAAATTTCACGCTGATAAAGTAGCGGGTAACCCCGTAAATGACTGCTTGAACGGGCATTCCAACGGGAGAGCCGGTCTTGAATAACCTGATCGGCTAAAAGCAGGGAGATGCGCCGGCTCGGGACATCTAAGCAGATTAAATCACCCGAACAAACGATTGAAAAAAGCCCAGGTACAGCGGCCTCAGGAGTAATATGTAAAACTACCGTTCCAAAGCTGGTACCGCTCATCCGGCTGTCGCTGATTCTAACCATATCGTTTACTCCGGCTTCCTTCAATTTTTTGGGTATAGGAATCATTCCCCATTCAGGCATTCCGGGTACGCCTTTCGGCCCTGCATGCTTAAGCACCAGTACAGAAGATGCATCCGCGTCCAGGTCCGGATCATCGATACGGCTAAGCATGTCCTCATAATTTTCAAAGACCACTGCTTTTCCAGTGTGCACCAATAAATGTGCTGAAGCCGCTGATGCCTTTATTACCGCCCCCATTGGGGCGAGGTTGCCTTTCAGTATCGCAATTGTTGGTGCTGGAGTTATAGGCTCGCTTGTTTTACGGATTAACTTGCTTAACTCAGGCCGCCTTTCAGGTAACAGCTCGCCTAATTCCTTTCCTGTAAAGGTCCTTACCGCCAAATCCAAATGATCAGATAATTGTCTGAGTACTTCGGGAATCCCCCCGGCGAGATCAAATTCATCAATTAAACCGACACCAGTAGGCTGAACGTCCGTGATGCAAGGGATTAATGAACCGATAGTATCAAACTCATCCGGAAAAAGAGAAATATTTAGCCTGCCGGCAATAGCGGTCAAATGCAATATTGCATTGGTTGATCCTCCTAGAGCCATGCAAAGCATAATTGCATTGCGAAAAGCTCCCTTTGTCAATATATCGCCAGGCCGTAAATTTTCATTTACCATTTCCACGATCCTCCTGCCAGCCTCCCTGGACATAGAAAATCGCTCATCCGATTCAACCGGCAGAGTACTCAAGCCCAGGGGCATTACTCCCAAAGCTTCTAATATTCCATTCATTGTAGAGGCAGTTCCCATAGTATTACAAGCACCAAAGCCGCAACTTAGTGCCATTCCCACCTGTTTCCAGTCATCCTCAGTTATTTTCCCTGTTCTTAATTCATCCCAGTATTTCCAGAGATCTGTGCCACTGCCAAGGCGCTGTCCTTTGAATGTTCCAACTTTTTTTGGGCCGCCATTAAGCTGGATTAAGGGAATATTTGAACTGCATGCCCCCATAAGCAATCCAGGCACGGTTTTGTCGCAGTTGCCTAACAGTATAATTCCATCCATGGGGTACGAACGTATGTTTTCTTCTACTTCCATGGACAGAAGATTTCGGTAAAGCATGGCACTGGGTTTCATTAGTTCCTCCCCAAGTGACATTACTGGAAATTCCAAAGGAATCCCACCCTGATCCCTGATTCCCTTCTTTACCTCTTCTGCTACCAACCTCAGGCTCATATTGCAACTGTTATACTCTGACCAGGTATTGGCAATTCCAATAACCGGTTGCCCGAAATAATCATCCATATCAATCCCTGAGGCTCTTAAAGAGCCCTGATGGAGTATTCCTGTCTCATTTTTACCATAAAACCAATTATGACTTCGTAAGTTACTTGTTTTCGAATTCATCGATCTTTAATATCCCAGCAGTATTTTAAATAATGTTTACAATAATATGCTTTTTTTGTATACATTATGAAAGAAATTCATTTTTTTTTCCGAATATCGCCCTGTAATTAATTATTACTATGAATAATCAGCAAAAATTTAAGAATAAGCACGTGTTGATCACTGGTGCAGCCCGCGGTATTGGTTATGAAATTGCGTATCAATTTGGCTTAGAGGGCGCCATGATTACGGTTATCGATTTTAATGCAGCCAATTTATCAAAATCATCAGCTCTTTTGAGAGGACACGGAATCGTCGTTAACAGCTTCGAAGGAGATATTTCAAACAGGGAGAAAGTTGATGAGATCATCCGTGCCGCAGAATCAATTGCACCTATAGATATATTAATAAATAATGCAGGGATTGCCCAGGAAACACCTTTCCTTAAAATAAAGGCTGAAGAATGGAAGCAAATAATTGATGTCAATTTAACAGGAATGTTTTATGTCAGCCAGGCCGTTTGCCAGTATATGGTAACACGCAGTAAAGGTGTAGTAGTTAATATGGCGAGCAAAAACGGCCTGGATGGTGAATATGGGTATGCTCACTATAATGCTTCAAAGGGCGGGGTGATTATGCTAACCAAAACGATGGCATTAGAGCTTGCAAAACACAACATAAGAGTGAACGCTGTGTGCCCTGGTTATATACAGACACCGATGTCTATGGAAATAGACTCTCCGGAATTCACTGCTGAATTTGTCGATCGGTATATTCCTGTCAATCGCCCTGGAAAAGTAGCCGAAGTTGCACCCGCATTTTTATTTCTGGCAAGTGATGAAAATAGTTTTATGACTGGGCAGACAATTGTCATCGATGGCGGTCAATTAGCAGGCCAGAAACCAGGAGAACAGGCCTTATGAACCATAAAGGATAGATCTTAGCATAAAGCGTTTGAATTGATCTGTCCCAAATCAAATAAAGCTGTAATGGCAGCCCTCACCAAATAATAATATTGCTATCTTATGAAATATACTGTAAAATCTCTGGTAGTCTTGGTATCTCTGGTCTTTGTTTGCAGCATTGTTCAGGCTCAGACTCCCTATTATGATAAGACCGGGCCAGGATACCTTGTATTTCACCCAATAAAAACCGACCAGCATGGTCAATTGTTGCCTTGGTTCAGCGATGATGAGGGCGCTGCTTACAGTCATGTCATTTTATCAGTATGGGATTTCTGGGATAATATGAGGACTGATTATAATGGTTTGCCTTATTACATGAACCATCAAGTGTGGAGACCAAAACCAAATGATCCAAGAGGAATTGGAGGTGACCAGTTTTCAATGGCGTTATCCTCCTGGCAGCTTTTATATCAATATACCGGAAATGAGAATATCCGGGAGAATATGAAGTTTCTGACTGAATATTATCTTTCGCATGGCATGTCCCCGGATAATGCATCCTGGCCCAATCTGCCTTTTCCGTATAACACCCTGATTTATTCCGGTCTTTACGACGGTGATATGGTTGAGGGGAAAGACATCACTCAACCGGACAAGGCCGGCTCATTTGGGCACGAATTAGTCAAGATGTATAAATTAACTCAGAAAAAAAATTACCAAACTATTACCACGCAATATTATTTAGATGCAGCTATTCGTATTGCAAATACGCTTTCTGCTCATACAGTTCAGGGAAATGAAAATAACTCGCCGCTTCCTTTTAAAGTGAATGCCTATACAGGTCATACGGCTCACCTGAAAAGCAATACCGGTGACCAAACCATAACGGGATATTCATCTTATACTACCAATTGGTCTGGAACATTAGAACTGTTTGAAGAACTTATCAATTTAAGAAAAGGAAACACAGAGCAGTACCAGAAAGCTTTTGATCTCATCTTAAAATGGATGAAACAATATCCATTAAAAAACAACAAATGGGGACCTTTCTTTGAAGATATTCCGGGCTTTTCAAACACCCAGATCAACGCTATAACTTTCGCAAGATTTATTTTGGATCACCGCCAATTATTTCCTGACTGGAAAAGTGATGTACAGCGAATTTTTAACTGGACGTATAAAAACATGGGGAATAGCCAATGGGCAAAATACGGCGTAATTGTAATGAATGAACAAACCGCTTACCAGACCCCGGGAAATAGCCACACTTCAAGACAGGCGGCGACCGAATTGCTTTACACTGCACTCTCAGGTGACACATCTTACCGGGATAATGCAATTCGTGCTTTAAACTGGGCCACTTACTCGGTCGACAACGACGGCAAAAACAATTATCCAAAAGACGAGGTCTGGCTAACAGATGGCTACGGAGATTACGTTAGACATTTTTTAAGGGCTATGGCTTCTGATCCGGAACTTGCTCCCGGTAGCGAAAATCATATTCTATCATCCACCTCAATAGTAAATGAAGCCGATTATTACCCGGACTTTAATAAGACACTGACCCCAGATCTTTCAGCAAGCCAGATTAAAGAAGTAAAAATTTATTACCGAACTTTTGACAACAAATCTGTTGAAACTATCAGAATGTCAAAAATCCCGCAAAAAGTAGTAATCGGGGAAAAAATGTTCGAAAAACCATCTAAATCAGACGAGGAAGGTTGGAGATGGGTACCCTTGACCAAAGGTGGAGTTTTAACAATAACGCATTGGTCAGATAATCAGATTACTATATATTAATTACTTATCGAACTAATGTATGACTTCAACTTTCTACTGCTAACTCCTTTGTTTTAAGACAAGTCCGGCTCAATTGAATAGAAAGCGATGCAAAGCCAGTTGAATGAAATATTATCCGCGAATTGCATTTAATCCCCTAGCAAAGCCACTAATATTTGTAAAACCAACAAGATGCGATTTTATTCCAAGGACATAGCTTTCCCAAAGACCGCAGCGGTTAGTAATAGCAATGGATTTCGATGTATGCTCTTTTCTGTTGATAGTTTATAATTATTTAATCGCGGGTTTTGTTCATTACTTATTCTAGGATTGCTGCTTCCCCTCGTTCAAAATGTTTTATAAGTGTTCTTTCTGCCCGCAAAATATCTTTTGCTTTAAGCGCAGTCACGATTTCACGATGTTCTCCATCGGTTAGGTTAAAATCTTCAAGATATACTTGAGTTTTCCCCAATTTAATGTGAAATAATGGAATGTGGCTGGATTTGTATACTTGCAAAAGCTTTTCATTACCAGAAGCTTCAATTAATGTTTCATGAAATTTAATATCTGCTTCACAAGCGCCGTTAAAATATCCCTGTCGCAACATGTTGGTAAAATCTTCACAAATCTGTTCTAGTTTTTTGATCATTTCCTCCTTGTAATGGCTGTGTGCAAGTCTTAATGCACCAAGCTCAAGTATCTCCCTAAGTTCTCTGATTTCGTGTACATCTTCAGCCGTCATTTCGGTGACAAAATAGCCCCCTTTCGCTCCAGAAATTACCATTTTTTCACCGTGCAGGCGATTCAACGCCTCTCTGACGGCCATTCGGCTAACTTCGAGTTTTTTTGCCCAAACATCCTCCTTTAACCGCGTTCCTGGTGGCAACTGGCTGCTGAGTATCTTTTTTCTGATATCCAAATAAACTTTTGTTGATAAAGAATCTGTCTTCATTTAATTTTTGTAAACAAATTTTGCTTAAAATTGTAAACACAAATATTTTTATTATTTCAAAAATAGCAACTAAAATGGATTTTAACGAAAACCAAAACAGTTTTGACAGCGTCAGCGCTGACGCCGCCAAATATATTGCCGGCGGAGTTGTTTCTTTAAACAGGAAGGTCAGCCCAAATATAATTTTTCAAAAAGGCATCGGAAGTAAGATTTATGATATTACCGGCAAGTCCTATATAGATTACCATGCAGGATTTGCACCTTTTTTACTTGGTCATAACTTTGAACAGGTGAACAAAGAAGTATTTAAGGTAATCAGTGACGGCTGGTCTTTGATCGGCAGTGGAACAAATCGATTGGAGGCAGAATTAGCGAAGGAGTTATGTGAGATTCTGCCGTCTTTAGAAAAAGTTCAAATCACAAATACAGGTAGCGAAGCCACCGCTCATGCCATCAGGCTAAGCCGCGCGTATACAGGGCGTGAGGACATCATATTAACTTTAGGTGGCTATAATGGCTGGCACAACGAAGTATCGAGAGCTGTTATGCCGTCTCTTGCGCAAATAGGCGAAAGGGTTTCGCCTGGAGAATATCCCTTTGTTCCTTCATCTGCTGGGATCCCTGAAGGCACGAAAAGAAAAATTCATATCGTTAATTATAATGATTTGGAGTCTGTAGCCTATATTATGAAAAGATATCCGGTAGCTTGTGTTTTAACTGAACCTGTATTACAAAATATTGGGGTGGTATTGCCTAAACCCGGATATTTAAAAGGATTGATTGATCTATGTGAAGAAAATGGATCAGTTTGTATCTTCGATGAAGTCAAAACTGGATTTCGCTCTGGACTCGGCGGCTTCCAGGGTATTGAAGGCGTTAAACCACACCTCTCTGTATTTGGGAAAGCCGTAGCTAACGGATATCCTCTTGGAGTCATCGGTGGAAGAAAAGACATAATGGATCTCTTCGATTCGCCGGATCCTGCTAAGCGTGTTTTGATTGCGGGCACCTATAATGCACATCCAGTCAATGCCGCTGCAGCGATTGCCACTTTAAAAATTCTAAAAAATCCAGGAATTTATTTGCATTTGCAAAAAATGAGTGAATTGCTTTATTCGGGACTAAAAGCAATTTTCGAAGAAAACAATGTGCCAGTAATTATTAACAACAACGCTTCTGCTTTTTGCGTCTATTTCTGCGACAAAAAGCCAAACGACCTTCACGATGTGTTGAAAGATCACAACTTCGACTATGACCTCAAATACAGAAAGGCCCTCATAGATCAAGGAATATACCATATTCCTATTGCGTGTAAGCAAGGATCAATAAGCTATTCACATTCTGTTGATGACATCACCAAAACGCTTGAATTGACTGCTAAAGTTGTAAAATCATTAAGATACTAGAACTAAATTAATACATGACCGCCACAAAGTAGCGGGGACTTGGTTCCCTGCTATTTTAAAGTTTTACTTGATCAATTATCATTACCCTAAATGGCTCCAACTGTTGATTGTTCCGACCATATTGAAGCTTTCGATATGTTGCATCCTTTCAAAAGCAGCATGGAGACGGATAAAAGAATGATTACAAAGCGGACAATCAGCTGTCCCAATTGGAAGTCTGTAATAAACGAAAAATACTGTAAAGCATCTTTATCTACCTTAATTTTATTTTAAATAACCCGGGCGGCTTTCCTGCCCAGATTAAAACGCAAAAGGTTGAATAAGATTATGCGCAAAAAATTGGGGAAAGTTTTCCTTGAATATTGCCTCTTCATATACCACAACAACCACTTCTATTTCATCCCGGCTATATTTCGTTTGCAGCCGTTCAGCATAGAGCACGTTGTTTTCTTCCATCTCTTCGAATCCTTTGATCACTCTTTCATCTTTGAAAAAATCAACGATTTTGAAGTTGACGGGATCTCCTGTCTGTGGAATATGCGGTGGATTTTCGCACAAGAAATTTCGTGGTCCAATATATTCAGTATAAAAAAAATTGCTGTCAAATTCAAAGCGAACAATCGTTTTCATAAGATGATGATGGTTTGATATTTAAATTTCGATATTACATTTTAAATAAACAATAGGAGGCTTCCATCTTCAGTACGTCTCTCCCCCGGGCAACCATCCGCGATCTCAGGACAGGCTATGAAGTTATTAGCGCTATTGATAAGAGGACAATGATTCAGGTTCCATTTGACTATAAAATCCCCAAAGCGCTCGCCGCCGGGGATTTTAAACCTAAACCTTATCACATTGGCAGGCAGGTTGCCTGCTCAATATTTTGTAACGCAAGTTAGCAAAATTATACTATTTGGAACTTTTTATCTACGAACGCGGTCGCGCAAAGTTGCGCGCATGTAATCTTCAAACATACGTTCCCTCAACCGTTTCGCAGCCTCACGTTTTGAACGGCGGCTGTATCCCCAAAGGAACAGCGCCCAAATTCCGAAGGCTACCGCAAAACATGGAAATGGATTTTTCTGACCTAATGCGCCAAAAAAAGCGAAGGTCGAAATGAGACAAGTGCAGATTAAATAGAATGCCGTTTTCATATATGTTAGACTATAAATATACTAAGAAGTTTAGCAGAGAACAACCTTTTTTTAATTTAATTCAAAGATTTTATTGTGCTTCCGAGCCTCCTGCACATGCTCCCGGATGATATCGATAATGTTGGATTCCGGTACACCTCTGAGCCAGATCACCGGATTTTCAGGGTCAGTACTTTTTAGTGTTACATCCATCAGCCTGAAAAGCTGGAACATCAAAGGCTGGGTAATAATGTAGTCCTTGATACGAAACATTTCCACCTGGTCGGTTCTTTTAAAGAAAATGCCTCTGCTGATCCTTATCACTTCGGGAGTAATCAGGTAGCGGCTTGTCCGGAGAAAAAGATAGTGGTACCACCCCAAACCAGTGCAGCCCAGACTGAAAAATAAAAAGCACGGGGATATGCGCCAGGCCAAAAAAAGGAAGGCAGAAGCGCAGAGTAAGAAAGGAAAGGTTTTGAGAAAGGCGAAGCTAACAGCCGGTTTGAGCACTATTTCATTTTGCTGCATCATAAATCAATTGGGTTAAATAAGTATCGAATTGTTTTGGCTTACTTGTCCGGATACCCCACCGCAGAGCTGCTGCTTTTTCAAATTTGCTGAGCGAAAGCCTATCCTGAGCAAAGCGGTAATGAACATGGTTGTATTCCACATCGGCCATTTCCTTGCGGAGGGTAAAGCGGACTTCCTTATTACGGATTCCTGCAGCGACCCTGATATCCGTCAGCCTGCCGAGAATATCCTTCCCGAAGACCATTATAATTTTTCTTTTTTGCCAGCTCAGGGCTATGCGGGCAAGCTGCCCTTTGTGCGGCAGGTTTCCCATGGCTATCACGCTCAGATCTCCCAGATTCGTATAATGATGGGCATTCAGCGTCAGGAAGGCTATCGCTTCCACGACCGATGAGGTCAGGATCAGTTCTTTGGTAAACTCGCCCCCGGCGATAAAAAGGTTGGATGTAGTGGGGACCAGGTGGAAACCTGAACCAAAGTATTCCATGTCGTCACCATAGTTAAATGCAAGGTTACCTGCATTAAAAAAAGCCTGGATTTCCGGAGGAACCCCAAGCTTTTTTAATAACGCGTTCATTATCTTTTCGGCTGATGTTTTTTATCAAAGCGGATATGATCATTGCTGACCACAGGGCTTTGATCTTCCATATCAGCCAGGGAGTTTTTATAACCCGCACTTTGAGTTTCCGCTTCCTTTTGATCCCTTTCTTTATTAAACAGGGCATTCAGACCTTTAAAAACCATATAAGAAAGTCCGCCGTCAACGAGTATGGAGGCGATCAATACCAACCTGTTCGATCTGATACCGTTGGTATCGGCAGCAGCGTATTGCATTACTGTCCGGTCGGCAAGCGTGACTTCCCGTCCTTTCCTATAGTTTTCCTTTTGGGCAGCGGTCAGGTATTCGCTGTTGACCATATCCGGAGCGATGATCTTTTCGGTGTCAGAAACAATAAACTCCCGTGTGTCGGGGTCATATTCGACCAGGATATCTTTGCGGTTACCTTTATCGTCCACTGTCGTCTTCAGCAAGTTGGGTACTTCCCCTTTTTCAAGCTGTTTCGCTTCGTAATCATCCAGGAAATCAGGTGTCGAAGGTTTACGATAGATCGGATGAATCAACAGGCTGAGGCGGCCCGTCTGATCAGGCTGAACAGATATTTTAGCGTCGAGCGTTTTGATCCTGATACTTTCCCCTTCGAGATTCTGCAGGTTTAACAAACCGGTGCGTCTGCCCGACAGCAAGGCTTTCAGGTCATTTTCATTTAAAAGCACCTGGCCGCCTGAAGCCAGGCCGATGGTTTCCATCTCTTTGAGCGGAAGATCCTTTTCGCCATATTTTATCGGATTCATTTTACCTGCCTATTTTATGTAAAGCCTCAGTTTCCAGTTCCAGTTCGTGCGCAGCCGGGTTATTCCGGGCCTCTATCAGGTTTTGGAATATCTTGTCAGCAGGTTTAGCTTTAAACTTTTCACCTGTGTCGGTTTTTTCTATTTCAAAGCTTTTACCTTTTTTATCGAGCACTTTATATGTCGTGTTGTTGTAGGCGATTTCTACTCCCTTTGACAGCGTGTTATTGGTACCACTCTCCTGCTTCATTTCCCGTTTTTGTCCCGCATCCAGGATGAAGTCGGCCATTTTCTGAGCGGAGGTTGCAGCCTTCGATATTTCAAACGGCTGATCCTTGAGCATTTTGACCCAGTTCCCGGAATAAGCGGCATGCTGTCCGAAACTGTGACCGATTTGCAATTCGCTGCCGACCAGCATCGCGGCGAGGGATGCCCGTAATTCTTCCCCGGCATATTCCAGGGAACCAAATTTGCCCTCCATGGGACGGTTCAGGCGGCTTTCGTGCCCTGTCCAGTGTGCCAACTGGTGTATGGCAGCCTGGTAGTATTTCGTTTCATTTTCAAACTGCTTCATTTCAGGCAGGTGGATCACGTCCCTGGCCTGATCATAGTAAGCCTCATTACCGCCATGAACAATGGTGGCTTTACTGTCAGCCAGCAATTTTTCGGCACGCTCAACCGGGCTCAACGGGCTTTCTGGCTTGGCGATCAGCTTATCGCCGAGCATCGGGTAATCCTTCAGCTGGGAAGCATTGAACACAAAGGCGACTGCTTTCTCAGGTTTTGCGAGTTCCACGGTTCTCGTTTGTGTGACGCCGGCTTCGTCCTTTATTTTTTCACCCTCGGGCGTGCGTATGGCCTGGATATCGCTGTTTTTGGTAAAACTGATCAGCGTACCTTTTGCGCCTTCCCTGACCAGGTTACCTGAATACCGCGCCTGGTTTGCGGACATAAAGCGCGGATCGTCAAAGCCTTTCGTGCCGATGATGAGGGCGTTCAGGCCCCGGTAATTTTTCCCGGTTGCAGCGTTGTAAGGCAGGATAAAAGCAGGCAGGCCGTTGTCTTTAACGGGCTGCTGAATGGGTGAAGTTCCGGCTTTAAGTTCAGCGATCAGTTTTTCTGCAAACTGTTCGTGAACGGGTTTAAATTGTTTACTCATGATTTTTTTGATTAAATAGTACGTTCAAAAATTGCAAAGGGTCGATATATTGGTTTTTATAGCGGACGCTGAAATGAAGGTGCTCTCCTGTAACACGACCCGTTGAACCCGTGATAGCGATGGGCTGCCCAGCGGATACCTCCCCGCTGCTTATCAGTAATTCCGATAAATGGCCATAGATGCAGGCCAGGTCTTGATTCCTGATGCTGACGGACAAGCCCAGCAACTCATCATATTTCACAGCGGCTTCCCCGTCAAAAACTGCATAAACCGTGTCGTGCACAGCACGCAAATCAATGCCGTTGTGAAATTGGTACTGTCCTGTTACCGGATGGATGCGGTAACCATAGGGTGAGGAAAGTGTCAGGTGCTTCAGCGGAAGGCAAAAGAAAACACTGATCCAAAGGCTCCTCATCTTTTGTGGTTATGTGCCAGCGGGATATACAAGGTATTCTGAAGGGTCTCCAGGCAAAGCGGATGGATAGATGGATTATTCGCAGCAATTTTTAGGGCGTCCCAAATCCTGTCACCAATTCCATGGCGCAGGGTCAGTACCAAGTGCGTTAAAGCTTTCAGGTCAGGAAATGCCATAATAGCCGCGTGATCTAAAAGTGTTCGCTCCATCTCCTCCAAGGATTTCAAAACCAACAGATTGCCCGAGGCGAGCACACTGTATGTGTTATCCTGAAAACTCACATTGAAATGTTCCTTAGAGGCATCAGTAGCGTACGTTATAATACCGATCTCATTTTTCCTCGCCACCGGATCATGTTCCAGGTCCGGGTCGACGAGAACCATCGGATAAGTCAGATGAATGTTATCTTCCATAGCTTCCTCACCTGCTGTATGAATGTTCCATTTTCTGTCCGAGCAGGTCCTCCACTTTTACCATTGTCTTTTCCCATATGGACGGATTATTCGCGGCAATTCCCAAGGCCCTTAAAGTCCCTTTATTACCACCGTAATCCTGTAAAAGACTGATCTGGTAGATGTCTTTGTAATCTTTTACGCTCAAGGACGAGGGATCATCAATGGACTCAAAAAGATGTTCACGTTCTTTTAATTGAAATAAATTACCGGTATCATATTGACCCTCTTTATCGTCAAGGAAGCTGACAAAAGCCTGTTCGTTGGAGTCCACATAAGTAAGGATTCCGACCTGCCCCTGTTTCTTGGCAGGATCATCCTGCAGATCGGGG